>JABSPN010000158.1 GCA_013214425.1 Flavobacteriaceae bacterium
CAAAAGAACTGACATTTTAGATCATAAATTTGAAACGAAACTAGCATTTATTTGTAATCCTAATAATCCTGATGGTATTGAAAACACCATTGATGAAATCGAAACAGTAATCTCCAAATATCCAAATACAATTTTCATAATTGATGAAGCGTATACAGAGTTTACGTCCAATACAACATCCTGCATTTCATTATTAAAAAAGAAAGAAAATATTATTATCATAAAATCGCTGACTAAACTTTTCTGTATTCCTGGATTGCGATTAGGATATATGATGGCTTCTTCTAAAATTATATCTGAAATATTGAACTATAAAATGCCCTGGAATGTGAATAGTTTAGCATTAAATGCAGGAGGGTTTTTATTTGAGAATTATAACGAATTAACTCCAGATTTTTCCTTATACCTCCGCAATACTATAATATTCAAAGAAAAAATTAATGCCATAAGTGGATTTGAAGTTGTGCCAGGAAACACGAGTTTTTTTCTTATAAAACTAGAAAAACCAAGAGCTGCCGATTTAAAAGAGTATCTTATTAAAGAACATCAATTATTAATTCGAGATGCGTCTAATTTTAGAACTTTAGATCAACATTATATTAGAGTGTCAAGTCAAACACTAGATAAAAACGACTTGTTAATTAAAGCTTTGAAACAATGGAGTTGTTAATTTATATACTTCCATTGCCTATTGCGTATGTTTTGGATTTAATCTTTGGAGACCCTAGAAATTTACCACATCCTATTCGGTTATTTGGAAATTTAATTTCTTCAGGAGAAACAGTACTTAACAAGAACAGAAATCGTTTTTTTAAAGGTTTCATGCTAACAATAATACTAAGTGTAGGTGTCTTTATCTTTTTTTATTTAGCAATTTATTTTTTAAAACCGTACCCAACGCTTTATATATTATTCAATAGTGTTTTTTTATGTTATGCGATTGCCAATAAAAGTCTTATTCAGGAGGGAAAAGCTGTATTTGCAGAATTGGAAAAAGGGTTGGAACAAGGTAGAAGGCGTTTGTCCTGGATTGTAGGTAGAGATACTTCGCAATTAAACGAACAACAGATTAAAACTGCCGTTTTTGAAACCTTATCTGAAAACCTTAGTGATGGTGTTATAGCTCCCTTATTTTATTATGCTATTTTAGGTGTTCCTGGTGCTATGTTGTATAAAATGGTGAATACACTAGACTCTATGATTGGATATAAAAATGATCGTTATTTTTTCTTCGGAAAATTTGCTGCAAAATTAGATGATGTTCTAAATTATATACCGGCAAGAATTACTGCAATTCTGATGCTTTTAGTTGTAGTTAAATTAAATAATATATCAACAGTTTTTAAAGAAGGAAAAAAACATACAAGTCCGAATGCGGGTTATCCTGAAGCAGCATTGGCAATTATTTTAAATTGTCGATTTGGAGGACCTAATTATTACCATGGAGTTTTAATAGACAAACCATACATTGGAAATCATGATAGAATCATAAAAAAATCTGAATTTAAAAAAGTAGCTAAAATTAATCACTTAACTACTTTTGTGTTTGTTTTGATTATCATCCTAATACATACCTTATACTTTTAAAATGAAGCGGTATATCATAACAGGTGCTCCTGGTACGGGTAAAACAACACTTATAAACGCTTTACAAAAAGATGGATATCTGGCTTTTGAAGAAGTATCGAGAAGAATTATTTTGTCGGAGCAAAAAATTGGTGGAAACAAGACTCCTTGGGAGGATGTAATAGGGTTTACAAATCTTGTATACCAAACAACAATTGAAGAACTCAAGATTCCAATTCATGAAAGTGCTTTTGTAGACAGAGGTTTAGCAGATAATATTGCTTACTTAAAAATGCAGGAGCAAAGAATTCCCAATGAGTTATTGAATTTTGAATACCTTCAACACTATCACCCTAAAGTATTTGTGCTACCACCCTGGTGTGATATTTTTGAGCAAGATCCACAACGTTTACAAACCTTTGAAGAAGCGACTGAAATTCAGGAAATACTTATCTCAACCTACATGGAATTAGGTTTTGATTTAGAAATAATTTCTAAATCAAACGTAAAAAAACGTGTTGAGATTATAAAAAATCTTATTTAACCTCATTCAGTAAAAAAATAGTACATTAGCAATTGATTTTTGGTTTTTTATAAAATTAAAAGGGAATTTGGTGTAAATCCAAAACTGTTCCCGCAACTGTAAAGTTCATTACAAACGAAATATCAGTAAAGCCACTGTTTAAAAATGGGAAGGCGATATTTTGGAACTGAGTCAGGAGACCTGCCAGAAATTATAATTAATTAGTAACTCTCGGGTAAAGAGTTAGAAAATTTAAAACTACTTGAATGTAGTATTTTCTACATATTACCTGCCTAAACTTAGTTTCAGAAAATGAAAGAAATAGTATTATGCAGTAAATTATTATCAGCGGTAATTTCAATAATTAGCTCATCCAAGACATTTGACTATTCATTATTCCAAAAAATTAAATAACTCATGGGAAAAAATATAGCAAAATCTACTATAACCTTTGAGTTTTGTGATGGAGGTTCTTGTAGAAAAGCAAAAAGTGAAATAGCAGTTAGAGAAGCCAGAGCTCATCTAAGAAATGAAGGGTTTTGGGATAGTACTCACACAATTAGAACGCGATGTAATGGACGCTGTGAGGATGCGCCAACATGGATTGTTCAGCCAGGGAATTTTTGGTATAAAAATGTAACTCCGGAAAAAGCAATAGAAATTGTTGCATCTCATACAAATGAAAATACACCCATTGACGAGTATTTACTTTACAAAGACGGTTGGGATGAAATTGATTCTGATAATGAAAGAACAATAAAACCAGTAATGTTTAAACAAAAGAATGATTCAGAATTTGGAGAGGTTTTAGTGGCACGCGCACCAGCGTCAGACCAATACCTGTACCCATTATTCAAAAAACTATTTGAAGCACCTGAAGGCTTGAAAATTTTATTGCCCAATTCAGAAGAACAATATGTTTTTTCTTCACATAATGTAAATTATACAGATACTTTTGATGTTAATATAAATGGTGCTGAAACTAATTTTACCTTAGCCATTGGTCCTATTACAAAGGCTATGGAAAATGATGTTTCCGAAGAAATCAAAAGTAGAAAAGTAGGTGTTGTAGAAGTTATTTGGAATCAGGAAAACGATGATTATATTGCACATGTAAGGTTAAAAAATAGAAAAGGAAAATTCTTGTTATTAATAAGTATACCTTTGGGTGACGCATATAGCTGGGAGTATATTCTTGAAACCTATTTGAATATGGATAGTAATAAGCCTAAAATAGTTACAACTCTTGAACAATAAACAAATAAGTATATTAGGTTGTGGATGGTTGGGTTTACCATTAGCAAAGTATTTTATAACTGAAAATTACAGCGTTAAAGGCTCAACAACTTCAAAAGAAAAAGAAATTCTCTTAAAAGAAAGTGGAATTGAGCCCTATGTGTTTTCTTTAGGCGATACTTTTGATGAAAACGTATTGAAAAACTTTTTGAAAGAAAGCGAGATTATTGTCATAAATTTTCCTCCAAAACGAGTTCCAAATATTGAAGAAATATACCGGAATCAAATTCAACAAATTTTGCCTTACATTGATAATTTTAAGAAAGTATTGTTTGTTAGTTCTACATCAGTATATCAAAATACAAACGATTGGGTGACTGAGTCTGTAGAGAATAAACCAGAAAAGGAGTCTGGAAAAGCAGTCTTGGCTGTTGAGCAAATTTTACAATCTCATATAAAAGAAAACCTTACCATATTGCGTTTGTCTGGCCTTATAGGTTACGACCGAGTTCCGGGTAGGTTTTTAGCGAATAAGAAAGAAGTAATCAATGGGAGTGCTCCTATTAATGTAATACATCAGGACGATTGTATTGGACTTATTGATGCTATTATTAGAAAAGAAGTCTGGGGAACAATTTTGAATGGATGCGCTGATGAGCATCCAATGCGAGAAACATTTTATACCTTAGCTGCTGAAAAGGAAGGACTGGTTCCTCCTCAATTTAAAAAATCAACAACAATTAAATTTAAAAAGGTATCTAATACAAAAAGTAAATCTGTATTAAACTATATATACAAATACCCAGATCCTCTAACGCTTGTTCAATAAATGCATAAAATAACCATTATAGGGGCAGGTCCCGGAGACCCAGAATTATTAACTGTAAAAGCGCATAAATTTATTACAGATGCAGATGTTATTTTACATGATAATTTGGTCTCTTCTGAAATTTTAGAATTGAATACTATTGCTGAAAAAATATACGTTGGTAGAAAATTTGGAGACAAATCAGATCAAATAAGTAGGCAAGACCGTATTAATAAATTATTGCATCAATTTCAACAAGAAGGAAAAAAGGTAGTTCGCCTAAAATCTGGAGACCCTTACATTTATGGAAGAGCTGCTGAAGAAGCTCGTTATTTGAAAGCTCATGAAGTACCTTTTGAAGTAATTCCTGGAATTACAGCTGCTTTGGCAGCTGCCAATACTCTAAATATCCCTATTACAGAACGTAATCATTCTAATGCGATGTTAATTTGTACAGCTCATACGGCAGATTATTCCTTTGAGCAACTTAATGGAATAGCTCATATGCTTAAAGTGGGCAATACAATTTCTATTTACATGGGGTTAAAAAGTTTGCATCGTATTATACCTAAATTGTTAGACGTTTGTAAAGATAAAACGATACCTGTAAATGCTATCTCTAATGTTTCTAGAGAAAATCAAAATATCATAACGGGTACATTGGGTACTATAGAATCTAAAATAGCTGAAAGCTCCATTGAAATGCCAGTAGTTTTTATTATTGGAGCTGTTCCAATAAATTAAAAAGCGATATGAAGAAAGGAATTTTGTTATGCGGACATGGTTCTAGGAGACCAGCAGCTGTGACCTCGTTTAAACGATTGGTAAGTGTTTTAAAAGAACGCTATCAAGATTCATATGAAGTTGATTATGGATTTTTAGAATTTAACCACCCTACATATGAGGCGGCTGTTGAACGTATGTATTTGAACGGTGTTCGTGAAATTTATGCGCTACCTGTAATTTTATTTGCAGGATCACATGCAAAAAATGATATTCCTTTTGAATTGAATACGTTACAAACGTATCATAATGATCTTACAATTAAAATGGCAAAACACATTGGTGTAAGTTCTTTTTTACTGGATTTATCTGTAAAACGCATTGAGGAGACTGAAAAGCGTCTAACCGCTCTTGATAGAAAAGAAACCTGTTTAATCGTTGTAGGAAGAGGAACAACAGATCCCGATGCCAATAGTGATGTAGCCAAACTTACGAATATGCTATGGGAAGGTTTAGGTTTTGGATTTGCAACAGTTGGATATAGCGGTACAGCATATCCTAATATCAAAGAGAGTTTAGCAATGGTAGAGAAACTAGGCTTTAAAAGAACCATTGTAATTCCTTTTTTCTTTTTCACAGGAGTACTTCTGGAAAGAATTTATGATGCTGTAAAAGAAATGGATGAAAACTCTGAACATGAATATGTTTATACTGATCCATTTGGTACAGATGAATTAATTTTAAAAGCTTTTGATGAACGCCTAGAAGAAGCTAAAGATGGTGTTGCTAATATGAATTGTCAACTTTGTAAATATAGAAAACAAGTAGTTGGTTTTGAGGATTATTTGGGGCAGGAACAAATAGGACACCATTTAAATGTTAAAGGAATCTTATTCGAAGAAGATGAAAAACCTGGTCAAAAGAATAATGGTATTGGAAATAAGATTAAAAAAATCCTGGGAATTTAATTCCAATATAAAAGAAAAGGAATAAATAGGACTAATATGACTATTCCACAATACCCTCTCCCTCTAAATATAAATCTTCCAATTGTTGTTTTATATTATCAGATGGTTCTTGCCACATACCTCGTTGTATGGCTTCCAATAAACGTTCGCTCATATCTTTTAAGGCCCAGGGATTATGCTCTTTTATAAAGTCCTGATTCTTCTTGTCTAACAAATAACTTTCTGTTATTCCTTCATACATAAAGTCATCAATCAAATTTGTAGTTGCATCATAAGCAAATAAATAATCTAATGTAGCTGCCATTTCAAAAGCACCTTTATAACCATGACGTTGAACACCTGCAATCCATTTTGGATTAATTACACGAGATCGATATACTTTTAATAATTCTTCTTTTAAGGTTTTTATTTTAGGAGTTTCTGGCCTGGAGTGATCTCCAAAATATACTGATGCTTCACTACCTTTTATGGTATTTACGGCATTAGCTAAACCGCCTTGAAATTGATAGTAATCGTCACTATCTAAAATATCGTGTTCTCGATTATCCTGGTTATGCATTACAATTTGCATAGCCTGTAAGCGATGTGTAAATGATTCATGAGCCGATACTCCTTTTTTAGAGTTGCCGTAAGCATAACCACTCCAATTGATGTATACTTTTGCTAAATCTTCTTTTGTTTCCCAGTTTTTTTCATCGATTACTGCTTGCAAACCTGCACCATACGCACCTGGTTTAGAACCAAAAACCCGATATAAAGCACGTTGTTCTGCTTCCTGTGTAGATAGACCTTCCGAAGTCCAGTAATTACGTTCTTCCAGGTAACGTTTACGAATTGGGTTGTCTTCTAAAGATTCATCTAACTGGGCTATTCTTGTAACGGCTGTATTGAATAAATTAATTACATCTGGAAATGCGTCTCTAAAGAAACCTGAAATTCTTAATGTAACATCAACTCTAGGGCGTTTTAATTTTAATAATGGAATTACCTCAAAATCACTTACCCTTCTATTGGCATTTTTCCAAATAGGTTTCACACCCATTAAAGCAAATGCCTGAGCAATATCATCACCTCCAGTTCGCATTGTAGATGTACCCCAAACAGATATCCCTATGGTTTCAGGATATTCACCATGTTCCTGAGTATAGCGATCAATAATTAGTTGTGCACTTTTTTCTCCCAGTCGAAATGCTGTCTCTGTTGGAACAGTTCGAACATCTACTGAATAAAAGTTTCGTCCAGTTGGCAATAAATCCAAACGTCCTCTGGTTGGAGCACCC
>JABSPN010000159.1 GCA_013214425.1 Flavobacteriaceae bacterium
ACCATTAGAGGCATATTTAATTAAGACAAATTGAAAGCCAACATTTCCCATTGCTAGAATGGAATCATCAGGCAATATTTCAAACTCCACAATGCGATCTGAAATTCCTTCTGGATTATCGACATTACTCACTCCGTTACTTCCAAAAGAAGTATCAAATGTCCCATCATCATTTAACTTAATTAATGTAAAATGATTACTATCCGCAATTTTTGTTTGTCCACAAACTACAATCTTACCAGATGGAGTAAGCTTGATTTGATGAGCGTAATTTGTAGAACCCATATTATATTGAAAAACTCCAGTCCCATTAAAACTAGCATCTAAAGTTCCATTGGGATTCAATCTAATAACGAATATACTAGCGCTCGGAATAGATGGATCAGATATATGTCCTGTGACTAAGACTCTTCCTGAATTATCAACAGCTATACCACTTGGTGTCTCATGAATATTTGTTCCTAAATCATATGTGTAGGCTCCTGAATCACCAAAAGTAACATCTAAAACACCGTTTGTCAGATGCTTGAATACAACTACTTGATAAGTTCCTGTGTTGATGTTTTTAGCTCTAACAGCATTGTATATAAATCCAGCTCCGTCAATCGTAACAGCGCCATAAGTATATAATTCTTGGTCTGGTATTGCAGTTTTAACAAAATTTAGTCATCTAAATTTTGACTCAAAATACTTGAAAATGACAATATGCTTAGTAGTAAATAAAACTGACTTTTTGCGTCCTTCAAAATAGTTAGTATCATCTTTAATTAGTTTCGTTTGTCTAAAGGTAGGAAAAATAAATCGTCTATAATCTAGAAAATTTATACTATTTCCTTAATCTTACCGTTTCATTTTTTGGTATTATCTTTGTAATACCGCAACTAAATTCTAAAATGATGAAACGTTTTTTATCAATTACATTAACTGTTTTATTAACGATCTCCAGTTTTTCTGGATTTGGACAACAGATTAATTATATCCAGAAAGATATCGCTATAGATGAAACACTTCAAGGTACCCTATTGAAGCCTATGAATAAAAAAGAGTTTCCTTTAGTGATATTCATTGCTGGTTCTGGTCCAACAGATCGTGATGGAAATCAAAAACATTTAAAAAATAATAGCTTAAGACAATTAGCAGAACGCCTATCAAACAAGCAAGTCGCTACCTTTAGATATGACAAGCGCATTTTGGCAGAATTACTAAATGATACTTTTGAAGAAAAGAATGTGTCTTTTGATAATTTCGTAGCTGATGCAAAGTTAATTGTTCAGTATTTCAAGAGAAAGCCGCAATACACCAAAATTTATTTGGCGGGTCATAGTCAAGGATCTTTAGTAGGGATGTTGGCTAGTGAAGGAATCGATGGCTTTATTTCTATAGCGGGTGCAGGCCAATCTATTGATAAAGTCATAGAACATCAAATAGAAAACACAGCACCTACTCTTCTTGAAAGTGCTAAAGAAACTCTTGATAAATTAAGAAAAGGAAAAACTACAAGTGATTATAATCCGCAATTAGAAATTTTATTCAGAAAGTCATTACAACCTTTTATGATTTCCTGGATGAACTACACACCTACAGAAGAAATCAAAAAGTTGGACATGCCGATTTTAATCGTCAATGGTGATAAAGATTTACAAGTAGCGGTCTCTGAAGCAGAATTGCTCAAAGAAGCTTCGCCAGAGGCAGAATATAAAATCATCAAAGACATGAATCATGTATTAAAAGATATACCTGGAGAAGGCAAATTAGACACTAATGCAATATCCTATACCAATCCAGAAATTCCTTTGTCAGATGAATTAGTTAGTACTATTCTGAATTTTATTCAGTAATAATAAAATACATTGCAATAGAAAGCAGCTAATATTAGCTGCTTTTTTTATGACATTTTGTATTTTGTGACCGATAAAAACGTATCTAATGAAAATTAAATATTTAGTTGCTGCTTTTACTTTATTAATTGCATCAACAGTCACATTCGCACAAGAATTAATCGTAAAACGAGTTGAAACAAAGGAAAACACATTCCACAACCCGATTCTACTTGAGAATTTTGATTTTACCAGGATAAAACTTCAACTCAAAGCGAATTCAGAAATGGCAACAATAAAGAATGTCGACAATCTGAATGCTGATATGATTAAAAGCGGAACTTTGTATTATACTCTAAACGCCGATAACACCATCACAATTGAATATAATGGGTCAAAAGTAATTAACAATGAAGGCTCATTGCATATAGCCGATCTTGTTGTTGATCCAGTTGGAGGAATAAAGGATAAAGAGATTTTTGAAATCATCTCTTTGGAAACATATGACGGGTCTAACGCATTGAGTATTTACCGAAAAGTTGAAGCCACCAGAGTGTATGCAAAACCATTATTCCCTAAAGACACAGTCGTATTTGGAATCTTGCTTATTCTTTTGGCTTTGATCTTTTACACGTCTTCAAAGAAAGAAGGGTTTTGGGGAGCGTTCTATAAATACATCCCAGCACTTTTAATGTGTTATTTCTTACCCGCATTACTAAATTCTTTAGGTATTATTTCTGATCATTATTCACAAGCCTATTATATATCGAGTAGATATTTACTACCTGCTGCTTTAGTACTAATGACTTTAAGTATTGACTTAAAGGCAATTTTTAATCTAGGACCAAAAGCCTTAATCATGTTCTTAACTGGAACAGTCGGTATTATTATTGGTGGTCCTCTAGCTATTTTATTGATTTCAACTTTTTCTCCTGAAACAGTTGGAGGAATGGGACCTGATGCTGTTTGGAGAGGTTTGGCTACTTTAGCTGGTAGTTGGATTGGTGGAGGCGCTAACCAAACGGCTATGTTTGAAATTTTTGAATACAATCCTTCTAAGTATGGAGGCATGGTACTTGTTGATATAGTGGTAGCTAACCTATGGATGGCTATATTATTATTAGGGATAGGAAAATCTGATAAAATTGATAATTGGTTAAAGGCAGATAATTCTGCTATTGAACGTCTAAAAGAAAAGGTTTCTGATTATGCTGCCAGTATTACCAGAAATCCGAGTCTGACAGATTTAATGATTCTATTAGGAATAGGATTCGGAGCCGTGGCCATTGCGCATTTTGGAGCCGATTTTATTTCCGGAGCATTAAAAGAAAACTTTGAAGCTGTTAGCAATAAGCAAAGTTCTCTATCCTCTTTTGGATCCCAGTTCTTCTGGCTTATTTCTATTGCTACTACCATCGGAATCATTTTATCCTATACGAAACTTAGAAACTATGAAGGAGCAGGTGCCAGTAAAGTGGGAAGTGTTTTTATCTATGTTTTGGTTGCTTCTATTGGAATGAAAATGGATCTATTAGCCATTTTTGACAATCCTTTATTGATACTGGTAGGAATAATTTGGATGGCAATTCACGCAGGCCTATTAATTCTGGTTGCAAAGTTAATTCGTGCTCCTTATTTCTTCTTGGCAGTTGGTAGTCAGGCGAATGTTGGTGGTGCTGCTTCTGCACCAGTAGTAGCTGCTGCTTTCCACCCTTCACTAGCCACTGTAGGAGTTTTATTAGCGGTATTCGGTTATGTTGTAGGAACTTACGGAGCGTTGCTATGTGCTTGGTTAATGGAGATGGCTTCTCCTGCACTTTAATGTGTATATTTGCAGTCAATTTAGGATACTATGAGAAGATTAATTTTACTAGCAATTATTGTAATCACCTGTTTCGCCTGTAATCAAAAGGATGAAAACAGTATGCTCTTAACTGGAAAAGTAAAAGGCCTTAAAAAAGGAAGTCTTGTTTTAAAAAAGATCGAGGATGAGAAGTTAATTGTTTTAGATTCCATTGTAATGAATGGTGAAGAAGATTTTGCTTTTGAAACCATTGTTGCTGAACCAGAAATGTTCTATCTACAATTAGACAAACTTGACGGACATCCAAATGATGATAACATTCCATTCTTTGCAGATAAAGGAGCTATTGTGATCAATACCACTTTAAAAGATTTTGGAGTTGATTATACGGTAACGGGATCAAAAAATCACGATCTTCTTGAACAGTATCGTAAAGTCATGAAACCTGTTAATGATAGAAACCTAGATTTAATTGAAGAAACTTTTAAAGCAGATGTTGCTAAAGACAGTGTAAAATTAGCTGAACTTGAAAAGAAAGCAGTTTCATTATTAAGAAACAAATATTTTAGAGCACTCAACTTTGCCTTAAGCAATAAAGATGCTGAAATCGCTCCTTATATTGGTGCACAAGAAATAGGTGATGCGAATCTAAAGATATTAGACACCTTACATAGCTCTCTTCCAGAGAATATTAAAAAATCTAAATACGGAAAAGAATTAAGAGCTATCATTAACGGAGTGAATTAAGATTAAAGTATTCTTCTTCAATCATCATATAGAGTGAATTTACCGAGCATATTAGTATCGAGATAAAACACTCCTCTATACATTTATTTTGTCCAATCTTTCGACTTTCATTAGGCTGTGAAGCTTCAGCGAGACATCTGCGCTGAAGGAAACAAAATATTAATCCACTAAAGCATCAGTAGTATGGGAACTCGAAGTGACGTAATAGCTTTCAAAATAAGTTATAAACTATCCCTTTCTTTGAACAAACATTGCTCTCGTTGTAAAAATAAAAAAAACGCTAAACTTTCAAGATTAGCGTTTTATACAATTTGAGCCGATGGAGGGACTCGAACCCACGACCTGCTGATTACAAATCAGCTGCTCTAGCCAGCTGAGCTACATCGGCAAAAAAGCGTTGCAAATATAAAGTTGTTCTTTATATTTGCAAAGATTTTTTATAATTTATTAAGTGCCTCGAAAAGTTCATTTCCCTTTGCTTCTAAATCTTTAGAAATAGCTTTGAAATGAGACTTATTATTCTCAATATTCTTTTCATTAATTCTTGCCATGAAGGTATCAAAAGAAGAAATCGCCTGATCAATAATTGCTTCTGATCCTTTTGCGTCTTTAGAAGGATTTGCTAGTTGCCATACGTAAACTGCTTCTATTACTTCTCCGAAAACAAAATTTGCGTCTTTCTTAAGATTTCTAATACTTGCCATAATATCTCTTTTTAAAATCGAGGCAAAATTAAGGAATCTTAGAGAGTAATTATATAAATACTTCTAAAAGTTTTGCATTTTCTGAATGGAGCGTAAAACGATTCAATGAAGCAGGTATCAATACCGATTCTCCGCAAATTAGGGTTTCTAAAAAGTTTTCAGACTGAATTTGTACAGAGCCTGATACACACATGTAAATCACAAAAGAGTCTAATGTGCTGTAATCGACATCTAACGATTGAGTGACATTTAGGCTATTGGTAGTAAAATAATCGCAAGAAATCATTGTATTTGGCTTATTTTCTTCTGAAGTATAAGTTACTTGTTCTCCCCTGTAGTCAAAATTAATTGCCTCCAATGCTTCTTCTTGATGCAATGCTCTTGATTGCCCTCTTGAATCTAAGCGATCCCAGTCATAAACTCTATAGGTTATATCTGAGGTTTGCTGTATTTCTGCCAATACAATACCTGCTCCAATGGCGTGAACAGTTCCAGTAGGAATAAAAAAAGTGTCACCCGCTGTTACGGGTACATTATTTAAAATTGAAGTCAGTTCATTTTTTTTCAAATACTCTTGATAGGTTTCAGGAGTAATACCATCGGTAAAACCTAAAACCAATCTCGAATTGGCTTCAGCTTGCATGATATACCACATCTCGGTCTTACCGAAAGAATTATGCCTCTGTTTAGCCAGATCATCATTTGGATGTAACTGTACCGATAAGTCCTTATTAGCATCGATAAACTTAATGAGAAGCGGAAAATCATTTCCGAAGTGATCATAAATTTTATTCCCTACCAAATCTGATTTAAACTGACTCACTATTTCAGTAAGAGTCATTTCTTTCAAATCTCCATTAGCAACAATAGAAACGTTGTTTTCTACTCCTGAAATTTCCCAACTTTCTCCAACTGTATCTCCAGAAAAATCTTTATGGAAAAGCTTACTTAGCTTTTTTCCACCCCAGATTTTCTCCTTAGGTATTGCATGAAATTTGATTGGATACCACTTCATTAACTTCCGGAACAGGTTACAAAGTTCCTAGGGGTTTCGTAAAGTGTAACTTCTAAATCAAGAGATAAAGAAAGTTTTGCTCTTAATCTGTTCCAAATCTCCACCACTATATTTTCAGCAGTAGGATTTACTTCTTTAAAAGCCGGTACATCTAAATTTAAATTCTTGTGATCGAAAGGTAATTCTACTTCGGTATGAATCAAATCCTTTAAAACTTTCATATCAATCACATAGCCTGTTTCCGGATCTATAGATCCTGTTACACTAACGATTAGCTCATAGTTGTGTCCGTGATAATTAATGTTATTACACAACCCAAAGATTTCATCGTTTTTTTCATTGGTCCATGAAGGATTATACAAACGATGGGCTGCGTTAAAATGTGCTTTTCTATGAACTGTTACTCTCAATACTCAATCTTTTTTATCAAATAGTCGTAAAACTTATCGAAAATTATCTTAAACCATTCGGTATAATTTTCTGGATGCTGTTGAATGTCATTTTTAACCTCTTGAATTGGCATCCATTTCCAGTTAGCGACCTCTTCTAAATTAATTTTTGGTTCTTCTTCGTAGTTTCCGATTAAAATATGATCTAACTCATGTTCTGTTAAACCATTATCGAAAGGAGCCTTATAAATAATCGAAATAGTTTCTTTTAATTCAGTCACAAAACCCATTTCTTCCATGAGTCTTCTCTTACCAGCTTCTAAATTACTTTCCCCATCTCTCTGATGACTGCAACAGGTATTCGTCCACAATCCGGGTGAATGATATTTGTCTAAGGCACGTTGTTGTAACATCAATTCTCCCTTCTGATTAATGATAAATACTGAAAAGGCTCTGTGCAACAATGCTTTTTCATGAGCTTCCATTTTAGGCATCAATCCTATCTGGTTGTCGTTTTCATCAACTAAAATGACTAATTCTTCTTTCATATAAGCAAAAATATAAAAAAAATACCAGCAATTAGTTCTAATTAATTCATAAAAAAGCTGGGTAGCAA
>JABSPN010000016.1:0-8636 GCA_013214425.1 Flavobacteriaceae bacterium
AGATAGCACTCAGCACTAGAATAATGGTCAATTGAATACCGTACCTCATGGCAAATTTAGCTCAATACCTTAGGTCTTGACGGTAAGTTTCATATTTATAATTCACTGTTATCTGAATATGGAGTAGTTGGATTTGATTATGGTTATGCCATGGCCAGTCCGAAAACATTAACTATTTGGGAAGCACAATTTGGAGATTTTAGTAATGGAGCACAAATTATGCTGGATCAGTATATTTCAGCTGCTGAAGACAAGTGGAAAACACAAAACGGATTGGTGATGTTGTTGCCTCACGGATATGAGTTCCAGGGTTCTGAACATTCTTCGGCTAGAATGGAGCGTTATTTACAGCTATGCTCCAATTATAATATGATTATAGCCGACTGTACCACACCTGCGAACTTCTTTCACTTGTTAAGAAGACAAATGAAATGGAATTTTAGAAAACCATTAATTGTATTTACACCAAAAAGTCTGTTGAGGCATGAATTGGTTGTTTCTACAAAAGAAGAGTTGTGTAAAGGGAAATTCCAGGAAGTAATTGATGATGTAAAAGTCGATAAGAAAAAAGTCAAGTCGGTAGTTTTCTGTACAGGAAAATTCTATTATGACATGATCGATAAGAGGAATGAACTAGAAAGAGCTGATGTTGCTTTAGTGAGAATAGAACAGTTATTCCCATTACCTGAAGCCAAGTTGAAAGAAATTATAGCTTCATATCCTAATGCGAAGGACTATGTTTGGGCTCAGGAAGAGCCAAAAAACATGGGTGCATGGGGATACATGTTGATGAATTTCGATTGGATTAAGTTGCGTTTAGCCTCAAGGTTTGCCTTGAGTGCACCTGCGGCAGGAAGTTCAACAAGATCGAAAGCCAGGCATCAAAAAGTTTTAGAAGCCGTGTTTAACACGCCAAAATAATATATCATACTAAAAATTATAGAATATGATTTTAGAAATGAAAGTTCCGTCACCAGGAGAGTCAATCACAGAAGTTGAGATTGCGGAATGGTTAGTATCAGATGGAGATTATGTAGAAAAAGATCAAGCAATTGCTGAAGTTGATTCAGATAAGGCAACACTTGAGTTACCAGCAGAGGAAAGTGGTATCATTACTTTAAAAGCAGAAGAAGGTGATGCTGTTGCTGTGGGTGAAGTTGTGTGTTTGATTGATACAAGTGCAAAAGCTCCTCAAGGAACTTCGGCTAAAAAAGAAGAAAAGAAAGAAGCTACTCCTGCTAAGGAAGCTCCAAAAGCAGAAAAGTCTCCTGAAAAAGCCACCTACGCTACTGGAACTGCTTCTCCAGCAGCCAAGAAAATCCTTGATGAAAAAGGAATTGCTGCTTCAGAATTAACAGGGACTGGGAGAGACGGAAGAATCACAAAAGAGGATGCTGTAAAAGCGCAACCTTCTATGGGAACTCCAACTGGTGGGCCAAGAGGAGCTCAACGTAAGAAAATGTCTATGTTACGTCGTAAAGTAGCAGAGCGTTTGGTTGAGGCCAAAAATACAACGGCCATGTTAACGACTTTCAATGAGGTTGACATGAAGCCAATTTTTGACTTAAGAAAAGAGTACAAAGAGACTTTTAAAGCAAAACATGGTGTGAGCTTAGGGTTTATGTCATTCTTTACTAAAGCTGTGACCAGAGCCTTACACTTATATCCAGACGTTAACTCAATGATCGATGGTAAAGAAATGATCACCTATGATTTCTGTGATATTTCAATTGCCGTATCAGGTCCTAAAGGACTTATGGTTCCAGTTATGAGAAATGCGGAGCAATTATCGTTTAGAGGAGTTGAAGCAGAGGTAAAAAGATTAGCTTTAAGAGCAAGAGATGGTCAAATTACTGTAGATGAAATGACAGGAGGAACATTCACTATTTCTAACGGAGGTGTGTTTGGATCGATGTTGTCAACACCAATTATTAACCCGCCTCAATCAGGAATTTTAGGAATGCACAATATTGTTGAAAGACCTGTAGTTGTTGACGGACAAATTGTGATTAGACCAGTTATGTTTGTTGCCTTATCTTATGATCACAGAATTATTGATGGGCGTGAGTCTGTTGGTTTCCTTGTTGCAGTAAAAGAAGCGTTAGAAAACCCAGTTGAATTATTAATGAATGGTGACGTTAAAAAAGCATTGGAATTATAAAAAATAATTAGGGTTTTAACACCTAAGTTTGTTTATCAGACATATGAGTTCTTTTGCTGATCAAATGATATCAGTTAGTTTTCTTTAAAACTGAAGAAGAATTCGGTAGAGAAACTAAGAGGAACTTTGCATATAAAATGCATACTTCAGTAATCATTATGATTGCTAGATGTATGCATTTTTTTTGTGTTACTTGAAGCATTAAGTGAATTGCTAACTTGGAAATTTCTAGGTTATAAGTTCTGTGTTTTTTTAATTCTTTTTATAGGGTTTCTTGAAGCTCAGACGATGACATCAACAATCCAACATCCTAAACTCGAAACTTTGGTGTCTTTACGGTTCAGAACAATGATCAAATTGTTCTTATGAATGGTGAAATTGGAGTCAGACTTTGGCAAAGTTCATCTCCATAACAATGGCTTTCCCGAATGTAAACCGAATTGAAATTCGAGAAGTGCTCGATTCTAGTGACGATGAAATAAACCTTCAAGTATCATAAAACGAGTATTAGGGATGGATTGATACACATTTATTAGATAATGGAGAAATTGCTTCAGGAGGAACAGATTTTTTCCTATTGGGTGTCAAACGAACAGTTGAAAAAGGTGCTAAAATAGGACTGAATTCTTTGGCGGCTTTAGAAGAAGCTGGGAAAACAGCCAACGATTTTACGAAGAACCAAAAGAACATAAGGAATATATTGAATACGATGAGCAGATAAAGATAAAATATCCAGAAGGTTTTATTGGTTTACAATCAATGTAGCTCGAGCTAAAGACATTCTTGAATGACTTCAGAAGAAATAAAAAAAATTTGAAGTAGCGAATTAATTACTTCAGGAACAAAAGAGATTCTTTGTAATCGATAACAGCCTCTGCTTGTTTTAATATATCAGAGCCTATTATGCCTTTAATAGGCTTTGAATTTTGATGTGCTAATGCTGTATTAACATGCGATAGATCAAAAACACCTATCGTTAGTTTTTTTGTTTTGTGTTTTCCTATAGCAATAGTCTTTGCAATAGCAGACTGAGCCTTAATGTGTGAGGCTCCAACGCCAAAAGTTTCTACTTCATTTTCTTCTAAATACAGATTGAAATAGTCGGTTTCTTCTAGATGTATACAAGTGTTTGAAGCTCCTGTATCTACAATAAAAGAACCTTTGATGCCGTTTATTTTGGCTTTGATTTTGAAATGATTGGTTTTAGTCAATTTCATTTCAATGCAAGTAAAGCCTTTTTTCTTCATAATTTTTTTTAATGAAGCCATTGAGTCTATTTTTCCAAGCAAAGATATTATTTTTGTCGCATGATTATAACAGATACACATACACATTTATACAGTGAACAGTTTGATGGGGATAGGCAGGCGATGATGAAACGTGCTCTTGATGCAAATGTGAAGCGCTTTTTCGTACCGGCGATAGATTCTACTTATGCAGAAGCCATGTATCAATTAGAAGCGGATTATCCTGAACACGTTTTCTTAATGATGGGATTGCACCCAACTCATGTTAAGGAAAACTACCTAGAAGAACTAGCTTTTGTGGAAGAGCAGTTTAAAAAGAGAGATTTTTATGCAGTAGGAGAAATTGGGATTGATTTATATTGGGATAAAAAGTTTTTGACCTATCAGCAAGATGCTTTTAAGAAACAAATTCAGTTGGCGAAGAGCAAAGGATTGCCTATTGTAATTCATTGTAGAGAAGCTTTTGATGAAATCTTTGAAGTGTTGGAGGATGAAAAAGACGATCAGCTTTTTGGGATTTTCCATTGTTTTACTGGGAATATTGAACAAGCTCAAAGAGCCGTTTCTTATAATATGAAATTGGGGATAGGAGGTGTGGTTACTTTTAAGAATGGAAAAATAGATCAGTTTTTAAATGAAATTGATTTACAACATGTCGTATTAGAAACAGATGCACCTTATTTATCTCCAACACCTTATCGCGGAAAAAGAAATGAAAGTAGCTATGTGATTAATGTGGCGAATAAACTGACAGAAATCTATGGTAAATCTATTGAAGAAATAGCTCAAATTACCACAGAGAACTCTAAAGACGTCTTTTCTATATAAAGTTTTGAAGAATATTTTGTTCATTTGTGAAACCAAAACCAAATAATTGTCTGAATACGATCACATAAGGCCTTATCTCGATTCTGAAGTAAATGATGCATTACAAGCTATAGGAGGTCATGCTATAATGAAAGCTTTGTTGGCGTTTTCTCTGCCGGGACTTTCAGAAGAAAAGCAGAAAGAACAGTTGCTTAAGTGTGAGTCAATCTACGATTTTCAGATCGATATTATTTACAAAGGAATTCAGAATATATTAATGCAAACCTCAGAGGGGTTGACCACGAATGGCTTTGAGAAGTTAGAGAAAGGGCAACCTTACTTATTTATTTCTAACCACAGAGATATTATTTTAGATACTTCCCTCCTGAATGTGGCCTTATATGACAATGATTTGGTGATGACGGCTTCTGCTATTGGAGATAATCTGGTTCAAAAACCAATTTTACTGGAATTGTCTAAATTAAATCGAAACTTTTTGGTGCAAAGAAGCTTGAGCCCCAGAGAAATGTTATTGAGCTCAAGATTGATGTCCAAATATATTCGTAAGAACTTATCGGAAGACAACAGGTCGGTTTGGTTGGCTCAACGTGAAGGAAGGACTAAAGATGGTCATGATGTAACACAGCAAGGAGTATTGAAAATGTTAGCTTTAGGCTGTGAGAAAGGAGAAGATGTCCTGGATTATTTTAAGGAAATTAAGATTGTTCCTGTTGCTATTTCCTATGAGTTTGATCCGACAGACAAGATAAAGATGCCTGAATTGATGGCTAAATACTATGAAAAAGAGTATATCAAGTCATCCAATGAAGATTTTAATTCGATTTTACGAGGGTTAACTGGTCAGAAGAAAAGAATTCATATAGAGGTTGGAGATGTGTTAGATCAGGAATTGAATGAGATTAAATCTATGGAGCTGCCTCAAAACAAACAACTTCAGGAGTTGTCACAAGTGATAGATCAAAAGATTTACGAAAACTACAAGCTATGGCCTTCAAAGTATATTGCCTACGATCTGTTAAACCAGACCGACAAATACAAAGGGTTTTATACTGAAAAAGAAAAGCGTCAGTTTGAAAGAAGAATTGATAGAAGGGTAGAACCTTATAATCATATTGCATTAAAGAACTTCTTGTTAATGTATGCGAATCCAGTTATCAATAAAGAACAACTTCAAGGTGAGTAACCCAAGCAACATATTGTTGATCTATACCGGGGGTACTATTGGGATGGTAAAGGATTTTGAGACAGGAGCCTTGATTCCTTTGGATTTCGATAATCTATTACAGAATGTTCCAGAATTAAAACAACTGGATTGTAACATCAGTACCATTTCTTTTGATGAACCTATCGATTCGTCTAACATGAATCCAGATTATTGGAACATGATCGCCCATCAAATTAAAGATAACTATTTGATTTATGATGGGTTTGTTGTGTTGCACGGTTCAGATACCATGTCTTATTCAGCTTCAGCTATAAGTTTTATGTTAGAAAACTTATCTAAGCCAGTCATATTTACAGGATCTCAATTACCCATAGGAGATTTAAGAACCGACGCTAAAGAGAATTTAATTACTTCAATACAAATTGCCACTTTAAAGGACAACAAGGTCAATCCTCTTGTTAGAGAAGTTGGCTTGTATTTTGAATATAAACTCTATAGAGGGAATCGTACAACCAAAATCAATGCAGAGCATTTTGAGGCTTTTGCTTCCTTAAATTATCCTCAATTGGCAGAAAGTGGTGTTCATTTAAAAGTGTATAAGGAAAACCTTTTGGTAGTAGATGAAAGTAAAGCGCTTGTTGCACACACAACAGTTGATAGAAATGTTGTGATACTTAAGATGTTCCCAGGCATCAACAAATCAGTTGTGAAAGCCATTTTTAATATCCCAGGCTTAAAAGGAATCGTTATCGAAACCTATGGTGCGGGTAACGCAACTACAGAACCTTGGTTGATAGAGGTGATTAAAGATTTAATTGCAAAAGGAATTCATGTGATTAATGTAACGCAATGCTCTGGAGGTAGCGTAATCATGGGGCAATACGAAACGAGTAGCGAATTGAGTCGTATTGGAATGATCTCCGGAAAAGACATGACTACAGAAGCAGCGATCACTAAATTAATGTACTTATTGACCAAGTCATTATCGGCTTCAGATTTCAAGAAATATTTTGAATCAAATATTAGGGGAGAACTTACGGAAGTTTAACAGAATTAGTAAGGGAAAAAACCTACATAAAATTTCTATAACTGAAATTTTTTTCGTTATTTGCCTCCACAAAAATTTAAATGAAATTATTTTAAACTCTAATTTAAATAAGAATACTACAATGAAAAGATTATTTTCTATTCTGGCGATCGTAAGTTTTTTAGCATTTGGAATGAATGCAAATGCTTCTACTAACATCAATGAACTTCCAGAAAACGTTCAAACATTTGTGCAAGATGCAGAAGATGGCGGAGATGCCACAGCTAAAGCGTCTTTCCACCAAGATATCAAGAAAAGATTTATTGAGGGTGGACCAATATTCATGGGAATTGTATTGTTATGTTTAATCTTAGGATTAGCCATTGCAATAGAAAGAATCATCTTCTTAAACATGGCAACAACTAACTCTAAAAAATTAATCACTGATGTTGAGGATGCCTTAGCGTCTGGAGGAGTTGAAGCTGCTAAAGAAGTTTGTAGAAACACAAAAGGACCTGTTGCTTCTATTTTCTACCAAGGATTAGAAAGATCAGAAGACAGTGTTGAAGCTGCTGAAAAAGCTGTTATCGCTTACGGTGGTGTTCAAATGGGTCAATTAGAGAAAAACGTATCATGGGTTTCTTTATTCATCGCATTAGCGCCGATGTTAGGATTCATGGGAACGGTAATTGGTATGATCCAGGCCTTTGATAAAATCGAGACAGCTGGAGATATGAAACCATCATTAGTAGCTGGAGGTATTAAAGTTGCCTTATTAACTACTGTATTTGGTCTTATTGTTGCGATTATCTTACAAATTTTCTACAATTACATTGTTGCAAAAATTGATGCTATTGTAAATGACATGGAAGATGCTTCTATCTCATTAGTTGACATTTTAGCTGCTAACAAGAAGTAATAAAAAAAGAAAATTTGCGTTATATAGTCAAGAACTAACACTTCTTGATTTCATGTGACTCATCGAACATTAAAAATTAAACACATGAATATTAATAAAATATCTAAGATTTTTATAGCTGTAATTGCTGTTATTTCTGTGATTTTCCTTGCAAGAATCTTCTTTGCTGGAGATGATGCAATCAAGGAAAGCGCGGATTTGCAAAATAGTCTTGTAGGTCCGTTCATCACAGTATCAATAATAATTTTAGTAATTGCATTAGCTTTAGCGTTAATATTTTCTATTAAAAACATCGCTTCTGATGGAGCGAAACTTAAAAAGACTGCTATTTCTGTAGTAGCTTTTGTAGTGGTAATTTTAATAGGATTTGGATTAGCTAAAGATTATTATATCGACATTAATGGTGCTGAGGTGCAAACTGAAGGTGCTAAAATGGTAGGAGCTGGATTGTATGCCCTGTACTTTATTGGTACTGGAGCAATCATTGCGATGTTATTAGGAGGAGTTAAAAAAATGATTAAGTAAGTATGGGAAGGAGAACTGCACCCGAGGTAAACGCGGGATCGATGGCAGATATAGCCTTCTTACTCTTGATCTTTTTCTTAGTAACCACTACAATTGAAAAAGACTCGGGGATCCCAAGACGATTACCTCCATTGGAAGAAGATGAGCAAGATAAAGAAGTAATCATTAAGGAGAAGAATATTTTCCAGGTTACTTTGAATAAGAGTAATCAGATCTTATTAACAGCTTTTGGTGAAGACAATATTGTTGAGTTAAAAGAATTAAGAGGTTTAGCTGTTAAGTTTATAGATAATGGAGCTGGAATAGGTAATCCAGCACCTGGTGAAGCACAAGGAACTCGATGTGACTATTGTCAAGGAGAGAAAAATCCGCAATCATCAGATCACCCTAACAAGGCCATTATCTCATTGCAACACGATGGAGAAACTGAATACAAACCCTATATCCAGGTTCAGAATGAACTGGTGGCTGCTTATAATGTTTTAAGAAACAGAGAAGCACAGCGTTTGTACAGAAGAGATTATGTAGACATGGCAAAGGAATTAGCTGAGAATCCTTACGCTGATGATCGTGAAGAATTGAAAGATAAAGTAGATAGGATTAAAAAATTTTATCCGCTATTACTTTCTGAAGCTGAAGCAAAAAACAATTAAAAACTTTTTACTATGTCAAAGTTTAAAAAGAAAAAAAGTGGAGCGTTGCCAGCGATATCAACGGCTTCGTTACCAGATATTGTATTCATGTTATTATTCTTCTTTATGGTT
>JABSPN010000016.1:8646-19344 GCA_013214425.1 Flavobacteriaceae bacterium
GCAAAATCTTCCTAATGCAGATCAGCTTGAAAAGTTAAAGAAAGATAGAGCATTGTTCTTATTTGCTGGTAAGCCTGGTTCTGGATATGAGAGCTTAGGTACGGCAGATAGAATTCAGATTAACGATAAGTTTGTGAGTTTAGAAGAAATCAAGCCTGCTGTCTATGCTAGAATTGATAACTTAGACCCATCACTACAAGACAAGTTAATGGTTGCTCTTAAAGTTGATTCTAAAACAAAAATGGGACTTTTAGCCGACGTAAAAAAGAAATTACGTGAGGCGAATGCCCTTAGAATTATGTATATCGATGCCAATGGTAGCGTATTAGACAATTAAATTATTCTTATTTATTATAGAAAAGCGTCGATGTTAACCATTGGCGCTTTTTTTATGTTGATAGTTTTTTGATTGAGGGCTTACTCAAACAATCAAAATAAAGTATTTTCGTTACTAGAACATGAGATTACAGTTTCGCATACTAATTGTAACACTATTCTTATCTGCTTTCTTCGTTAACGCACAAGTAGATGAGGATAATGATGAAGACGTTTTTATCTACAAGCCAGACACGCTTATCGTGACCCAGGAGAAATATAGAGAAGATCAGTTTTATGTTGGTTTTACCTATAATTTACTTCTAAATAAACCCAATGGGGTTTCCCAAAGAGGGTTTTCTAACGGAATTCATATCGGATTTATAAGAGATATGCCCATTAATGAAAGAAGAAATATTGCCTTTGGATTAGGATTGGGCTATTCTAAAAACTCATATAGCGATAACTTAGTGATCACTCAAGATGCTAATAATGACTTGCAGTATCAAATAGTACAGGGAACCAATTTTTCAAAAAATAAATTAAACCTTCATATGGTAGAAGTTCCGTTTCAATTTCGATGGAGGACTTCAACCTTAGAGTCTCATAAGTTTTGGAGGATCTATGCAGGCTTTAAATTAGGCTATATTTTTGCTAGTAAAGCCAAATTTAATGGTGACATAGGTGATTTTAATATTAGTTCTTTAGATCAATTAAATAACACACGTTACAATATTGAACTTAATTTTGGATACAATACCTGGAATTTTCATGCAACCTATTCCCTAAATTCCTTATTCAATGATCAAGCGACTCTAAATGGCTCAACAATTGAATTTGTGCCCATAAAAATAGGCTTGTTGTTTTATATATTTTAGTAGTTAGAAGTTAAATAGGAACTAAGTCATTCTGAGTTTGTCGAAGAACCTGAAGAGATACCTTTTTTACATTTCCCTCATGAGAGGATTTTGAGGGGGGTAAACTAATATTTTTGGTTACAGTAACTGCATCCAGTAAAACATTAGGACAAATTGTGGGATGACCCCTACAAAGGCACCTATAACGAGTTCTAGAGGGTAATGGGCTTTTAAATGTAGTCTGGAACTGGCCACAGCACCATTCAGGAAAATAAGTAAGGTGATGACTAAGTAAATATTAGTTTTAAAGTGAATGCTGAGTCCGACAAAAAATAAGGTTAGTCCAGAAATAGCCATCATGTGTACACTGGCTTTAAACCCAATCATACTTAGTATATAACATAAAGCACTCGATATTAAAATACCAATAAAAAAGTGATAGAGTACGTTGTGTTCTCTATCAGGAAAAACTCTAGCAGCAATGATATACGTGAGTATCATGGTTGCGATTAGTGGAACTCTTCGTTCATTCACATTTTCTAACATAAAAGAACTGGCTTTACCAATAGTCTTCAGGAGTAAAAAGAATAATAAGGGAATTAAAACCGAAAGTATAAATGCTCCTGATAAGCGCTGTAAAATGATTTCCTTAGGGATATAAGTCGGATTCACGCCATAATAGAAACAAACCCCAATAAACGGAATGAATACGGGATGAAATATATATGATATCGA
Organism: Flavobacteriaceae bacterium; assembly: GCA_013214425.1. Taxonomy (GTDB): domain Bacteria; phylum Bacteroidota; class Bacteroidia; order Flavobacteriales; family Flavobacteriaceae; genus DT-35. The sequence goes on from JABSPN010000016.1 coordinate 10,554, forward strand.
TTTTAAAAACAGATGCATTAAATCTTTTTTCTTAATCGGGCAACAGGAATGTCAAGCTGTTCTCGATACTTGGCGACAGTTCTTCTGGCAATTGGATAGCCCTTTTCTTTTAGAATAGCGGAAAGCTTTTCATCTGTTAAAGGTTTTTTCTTATCCTCTTCTTCGATAACTGTTTCCAAAATCTTTTTGATTTCTCGGGTAGAAACATCTTCTCCTTCTGTGTTTTTCATCGCTTCAGAGAAGAAATCTTTAATGAGTTTAGTGCCGTAAGGCGTATCAACATATTTGCTGTTTGCCACTCTGGAAACTGTTGAAACATCCATATCGATTAAATCAGCGATATCCTTTAGAATCATGGGTTTTAACTTTCTTTCATCACCAGTGAGGAAATATTCCTTTTGGTAATTCATGATAGTATTCATAGTGACTAAAAGTGTTTGCTGACGCTGTAAAATAGCTTCAATAAACCATTTGGCAGAATCTAGTTTTTGCTTGATAAACAAAACAGCATCCTTCTGAGACTTGGTTTTTTCTTTAGATTCCTTGTAGCCTTTTAGCATGTTGTGATATTCAGAAGAAACACGTAATTCCGGAGCATTACGTCCGTTTAAAGTCAATTCCAACTGCCCTTCAAGAATTCGTATGGTAAAATCAGGGACAATATGTTCAATGATTCTTGTATTTCCTGAATAGCTTCCACCAGGTTTAGGATTTAATCTTTCAATTTCTTCTATTGCATCTTTTAGTTCTTCTTCAGTTATGTTGAATTTCTGAAGTAATTTCTGATAATGCTTTTTAGTAAAATGTTCAAAGGCTTTATCGATAATCTCCAGTGCTAATAGCTGCGCTTCATTTCCTTTTTTCTGTTCTAACTGAATGATAAGACACTCTTGTAAATCTCTGGCTCCAACACCTGCTGGTTCTAATTTATGGACAATTTGCAGTACCTCTTCAACTTCATCTTCAGTAGACATAATACTTTGAGTGAAGGCCAGGTCATCAACTATGTCTATTATCTCTCTCCTGATATAACCACTTTCATCTACGCTACCTACTAAGAATTCAGCAATGATTCTTTTGTGCTCAGAAAGTCTGAACGTGTTTAATTGATTTTTTAAATGCTGCTGAAAAGAAATTCCGGAGGCATAAGGAATACTTTTATCTTCATCATCTGCGCTGTAGTTATTTGCTTGCGTTCTATAGCTAGGAATCTCATCGTCGCTTAAGTATTCATCAATATTGATATCGTCTGCAGAAATAGACTCACTATCATTATAATCGTCATATGGGTCGTCTCCATAGTCATCTTCTACTTTCTCCTTGCCAGAGTCTAAAGCCGGGTTTTCTTCCATCTCTTGTTTTACAGCTTCTTCAAAGGCTTGTGTAGGCAATTGTATTAGCTTCATCAGTTGAATTTGCTGTGGAGATAATTTCTGCGAAAGTTTAAGATTTAAATACTGTTTAAGCATGAGGTAAATATATTAAAAAAACCTGCTATTGAGAAAAACAAATAGCAGGTTTAAGCGTATATTTTATTGGGAATCCTTAGTTTAAAAATCCATCATGACCAGCTTCGATAAAAAGTCTGAATGTTCCATTCGTTACTTCTAGTGTGTCTGAAGGGTCATTTGCATTGTAAAGTGTACAGCTAAAAGTTCCTGTAACTATTTGATTGAAGCTGTATAAATCTCCTAATAAAAGGAAGTTAAACTCTTCTGAACTGGTAATGTTAAATGTGCTTCCAGTTTGATCACCATCTGAACTGGTATAATACGTATTGCCATTAGCAACATAGCTGAAATTAAAATCTACTCCAATTTCTGTGTCAGGATTATTGACATAAGGATAAGATCCTACAGGGAATAAGGTGTTGAATACTGCGACCTCATCTTCTCCTGAACATGGGCCTTGATAAAAATTGGTGAAATCGAAACTTGCAGTTGGCAATGATTCATCTAAGTTTGGATAAAATCCGCCTGGATACGTGTAAGGACATAACGCAGTTAATACTCCAGTTCCAAACATTAAATGATCAGACTGCGTTGCATTGGTGCTAAATCCAAATGAAACAGGTTCGCCATTGATAGTAGCATTTAAATAGTATTCATCACTACTATTGTTGTTGTCATCATCACTACTTTCACAAGAAACAAGGGCTAGGGCAATACAGATTGCCAGAAAAAATAATTTTTTCATAGATATAAATATTAGTTAATAGATGATAAATATACTAAAATTCTGCGTTTTGCGGAGTTCTAGGAAAAGGAATTACATCTCTTACGTTGCTCATGCCCGTAGCAAACATAACCAGACGCTCAAATCCAAGTCCGAAACCAGAATGTACTGCAGTACCATACTTTCTTAAGTCAGTATACCACCATAATTCTTTTTCATCTATTCCCAGCTCATTGATTTTTTGTTGTAGTACATCTAAACGTTCTTCTCGTTGCGATCCTCCAACGATTTCACCAATTCCAGGAAATAAAATATCCATGGCACGTACTGTTTTCCCATCTTCATTTAAACGCATGTAAAATGCTTTAATATTGGCAGGATAATCAAATAAGATTACTGGACACTTAAAGTGTTTTTCTACTAAGAATCGCTCGTGTTCACTTTGTAAATCTGCACCCCAACCTTCTATTAGGTAGTTGAATTTCTTCTTTTTATTAGGCTTAGAGTTTCTGAGGATATCGATAGCCTCTGTGTAGCTTACTCTCTTGAAATTATTGTCGATAACGAAATGAAGTTTTTCAATCAAGCTCATATCACTTCTTTCGTTTTGCGGCTTGGTTTTTTCTTCGTCTAATAAGCGCTTTTCTAGGAACTCTAGATCTTCACGATTATTCTCTAATACATACTTAAGAACGTACTTGATAAAATCTTCTGCAAGATCCATATTTCCGTCTAAATCCATAAACGCTACTTCCGGTTCGATCATCCAGAATTCAGCTAGGTGACGAGATGTGTTGGAGTTTTCAGCTCTAAATGTTGGCCCGAATGTATATACTTTACCAAGAGACATAGCATAGGTCTCAGCTTCTAACTGTCCAGAAACTGTAATGTTAGTTTCTTTTCCGAAAAAATCCTGACTGTAATCTACGTCACCTTCTTCGGTTAATGGAGGGTTCTTAGCATCAAGAGTCGTAATTCTAAACATTTCTCCAGCACCTTCTGCATCACTTCCTGTAATAATAGGTGTGTTCACATAATAAAATCCGTTTTGCTGGAAATATTGGTGAATAGCAAACGATAAAGCCGAACGCAAACGCATCACGGCCCCAAAGGTGTTAGTTCTTGTTCGTAAATGAGCGTTCTCTCTTAAGAACTCCATAGAGTGTCTCTTAGGTTGAATAGGATATTCTTCAGGATCTGAATCTCCTAATACTTCCACTTCTGAAACCTGAATCTCTACTTTTTGACCTTTACCTTGACTTTCAACTAATGTTCCTTTAATCGAGACAGCTGTACCTGTGTTGATTCTTTTTAGGATGTCTTCATCTGTATGTTCAAAATCAACTACACACTGAATATTATTGATAGTTGATCCGTCATTTAAAGCAATAAAACGATTTGCTCTAAAGGTACGCACCCAACCTTTAATAGTTACTTCTTGTAAAAATTGATCTGATTGTAATAATTCTTTTACTGATGAATCCATTTGTTAAATTAATTTAGCGGACAAAGATAAAAAAACATTATTCTTCTTCGTCAACAATATCTTCGTCTGCCGGTAGTATTTTTATTTTAGGTTCTTTTAATATTTCTTTTCTCGCAATATTTCGTTCTAACGATAGGAGTAAGCAAGGCAATAGTAATAAGTTGGCTAACATGGCAAACAATAAGGTTGCTGATACTAATCCTCCTAGTGCAACTGTTCCTCCAAAACTAGAGATCATGAACACTGAAAATCCGAAGAAAAGTACTGTAGAAGTATAAAACATACTCACTCCAGTTTCTCTTAAGGCTCCAAAAACTGATTTTCTAATACGCCAGTGATTGGTTTGCAATTCTTGTCTGTACTTAGCCAAGAAGTGAATGGTGTCATCTACCGAAATACCAAATGCAATACTAAAGACCAAAATAGTAGAAGGTTTGATAGGAACTCCTATATACCCCATTAATCCAGCTGTTATCAATAATGGTAATAGGTTAGGGATAAGAGAAATGATGATCATTCTTAACGACCTGAACAAATAAGCCATAAATAACGAAATCAATAAAATAGCTAAACCAAGAGAGATAAAAAGATTGTCTCTAAGGAATTTAGTTCCTTTTTGGAAGACAAGCGCTTTACCTGTCATACTCACATTGTATCGGTCCTCTGGGAATATTTTAGTGATTTCTCGATTGATATTATCTTCTATTACTTTCATTCTATCGGTTCCTATGTCTTTCATGAAAGTAGTAATACGGGCATATTGACCAGTAGAGTCTACAAAGCTTTTCATCAGATCAACATCGTTAGATGATTTTCTAGCATAAGAAAGAATAAAATTCTTTTCCTGAGAAGTTGGTAATTGATAGTATTTAGGTTTGCTGTTATAATAGGCTTGTTTAGAATATTTCACTAAGCTTACAACAGACATCGGCTTAGATAATTCTGGAGTTTCTTCAATGAATTCTTCTAACTCATTCATTCTTTTTAAGGTGGCCAATTTCATCACACCTTTCTTTCTTTTGGTATCAATTACAAATTCTACAGGCATGATACCGTCGAATTCCTTTTCAAAAAAGATAATGTCTTTGAAAAACTCGGTGTCTTTTGGCATGTCTTCTACTAAACTTCCTGTAACTTTTATTTGAAAAATACCAAGAAGGCTCAAGATCAAAAGAATAATTGAAGAGACATAAATTGTGATTTTGCGCTCTTTTACCATGTGTTCCATCCAGTTCACAAAACCGTCAATCCATCTTTTGTTTAAGTGCTTTAAGTGCTTTGCTTTTGGTAATGGCATAAAGCTGTAAATAATTGGAATGATAAATAAAGACAGGATGAATATAGCAATGATACTGATAGAGGCTACGGTACCAAATTCTTTTAATAACTTACTTTCAGTAATCATAAAAGTAGCGAATCCAGCAGCAGTAGTCATGTTGGTCATTAAGGTTGCATTTCCAATTTTAGTAATAACACGCTGTAATGATTTAGCTTTGTTTCCGTGATTGTTAACTTCAATCTGGTATTTGTTAATCAGGAAAATACAGTTAGGTATTCCAATAACAATAATTAACGGAGGAATAATAGCGGTAAGGACTGTTATTTCGTAATGCAATAATCCCAAAAACCCGAACGTCCACATGACTCCAATAATTACAGTGATCATTGAAATGACTGTAGCTCTAAATGACCTGAAGAAAAAGAAGAAAATGAGTGAAGTTATAGCTAAGGCCGCTCCGATAAAAGTGCTTATTTCACTAATAATCGTTTTAGAGTTTAAGGTTCTGATGTAAGGCATACCTGATACTCTTACCTTGATTCCGTTCTCTTTTTCAAAAGTTTCTACTGTAGGAATAATGTCTAATTCAATCAGATCTTTTCTAACAGGAGTATTGACAATTTCCTTGTTGACGTAGATAGCAGTTCTTATTGTATTCGATTCTTTGTTGAATAAAAACTTTTCGTAAAAAGGAAGTTTGTAATGTAATTCGTTTTTTATGGCGTTGGCTTGTTCCTGAGAAGTAATAGAATTCTGAATTAAATTCTCTACCTCAAAAACACCTTTATCATTATTCTTTTTTAGTTTTTTTAGGTTGTTAAGCCCAACAACAAACTCTATATTCTCGTTTTTTTGAATATCGGAGGCTAATTTGTTCCAGGCATTGATGACTTTCGGAGTAAAAAGACTATCATCCTGAATAGCCATGACAATGAGATTTCCTTCTTCTCCAAATTTTTCCAGGAAAGCATTGTATTCTTGATTGATCTCATGATCGTCTGGAAGTAGGTTGGCTTCAGTATAGGTAAATCTCATATTATCCCATTGAAGACCCAGCAAAATGGTAGCTCCGATAAGGAGTAATAAAAAGAAAATTCTGTTGCGCAAGATGACCCTTGCCAGAACTCCCCAGAAACCGATACTAAATAATTTTGCCATAACTACTTATAAGTTGCCAAAGGTAACAAAATACAAAAGATTAGTAAGGTTAATTTTTTGCAATTTTTCGCGATTTAACATTTAAAACTACAGAGGATTAAAATGAGAAATAATAGGTAAAATTTAACCCAATATTGTCCTCTAGATTTGGCAAATGATAGGCTCCATAACGATAAGCGAAACTCAGTCCAAAACCTGCGAATAATTTATTGATCTCAAATCCAGCTTCTGAGTATCCTTTATCTAAGGTGTTGAAAGTGACTCCTATATGATCTTGAGGTGCTTTCATGTCTCCCAGAGCAAACCTTGAAATTAATACTAATTCAGGTCTTAATTTTCGCGTTATTTTAAACGGGGCGAAGCGATGTTTAATGTGAAAAGTGGCCAACCTATCTGAAAAGAACTCGTTAAAATACATGGTTTCAAAACTGGTTCTTCCAGCAACTGAAAAACGCTGTAAAATTTGATCTTTATTGACATTATTTGGATACGCATGATACAAATGTGTAAGTGGTATATTTCCTGAAGCAATTCCTACCTCTAGCAAAAATTCAGTACTGGTTTTGTTAATTCTGTTAATGGTATAGTTGGTTCTAAAATCGAGTTTAGTAAAGCTTAAATCTCCATCTAAGAAACCATCAAAACTTTGTGTTAACTGAGCCGAAAATTTTGGATATCCTCTTTTAATTTCACTTCTGCCATCTGGAGTTTGCATGTATTCGCTAAATGGATTCCACTGAAAAGACAACGTAGTTAAAGCTAAACTATAATTAGAGATTAAATCCCCGTTATTGTTATAGGCATAGGTGTAAGTAGGTTCTATTTCACTCTTGGCGACATCTAAAACAGACTTTAATTTAGGTGTAATTTGATGTTCAATATTACCTCTTATGGTTTTATGACGATGAAACAAATTAATATTAATCAATCGAGGTTCAAAGAGTTGGAATAATCTTCTATCTGTCAAATAAGCTTTGCTTCCTGTCTCCTGTAGATCGTCTGTGTAAGACCCGTTAATCCAAGTGTTGGTAGTTTTGTTAAGTCTAACTCCGCCGCCAAAACTATATTTTACTTTATCATCTCTGAAACCGTAAGCAGTATAGCCTTCTAACCTAAACTTTCTGGAGAATTTTGTATTGGTAATGCCTCCAATACCTACTCTAAATCCTTCATACTGATTGTACTTCAGTAATTGTCTTAAGTCAAGATCCACATATTTTGTTGGGAAGTAGCCTTGAAGTAGTTTTCTGGCTAATAGAATTTTTTTCTCAATATTTTCTTCTTTAACAATACTATCGAGTTTTACATAGGTTTCTGTACCTCTTTTTGTAATAGAATCTGTTCTGAACCGATTCCAGTATTCCTCATCTTTTTCGGCAGCTTCTTCGTCTATTTCAATAGCAATTCTGCTATTTTTTATGTCAATAGGTTCGTTGATAGTGATATCGAAATTATCAGCTTTGGCGTAGAGGTATACTTTTTCAGATTGGTCTTTATTTTTCCTGACTGTTGTCGTGTCTCGTCTTTGATTAGTGAATGTAACATTACCGTTAAAGAGCGCAATATTGTCTTCGCTTTTCCCCCTATTCATTTTGATTTCCTTTTTTATCGGAAACCAGATATTTTCTTTTTCGTAAAAATCAAATTCCTGTACTGCTTTGATATCTACCACACCTTTCAATTGAGCTATGGCTTTTTGAATAGCATAGTTTTTCATGTTTAAGTACAAGACACCTTCAAGTCCGGCTATTTCTCCTTTTTTTTTGGGCTTGAAATAAATCATATAGGCATCTTGTCCTTTGATGTTGACAGTATCTAATATTTTGTATTTATAAGTGTTTAAGGCGCTTTTGGCTATTGGGTTTACATAATCTGTTCCAAAGAGTGTATATTTTTTATTGTAAAATGAAAAGTCCTGAAAATTGATGGCTAACAGTTCATAAATCGGATTTTGTAATCCGGCCATTCTAGTCGCTAAGACAGTTTCTTTTCTTCCTTTTTGTCTTGTGAATTGATCTTCTGAAATCTTTTCAGCCATATAGTAGTGGCTTCTGGTTAGGTCTTTTTTAAGGTAGTAGTTGGTAGAATCCACCCTTTTAAAAACCAGCTTCCCATCTTTTTTGGTATACACCGAATCGACAGAGCTTTCAATAGAATCAGGATTAGCTGTAACAACCAATTTAGAATATGAGGTAAACTTAAAGGAGTTTAAAGCCTTCTCTGGGTTGTTTTCAGGTTTTTTAGCGATGGTATTTCTGATGATCCTTAAGGCAGGATTTTCTTTAGCAAGAACTACAACTTCATTTAGGGATTGTGTATTCTCCTGAAGATTTACTTTGAAATATGTTTTTTCGGAGACCTCAATTTTTTGAGTTAGATAGCCTAAGTATTCTATTGTGATGTGTTGTATTGGTTTTCTTGAGGTGAGTTCAAACTTTCCATCGATATCGCTAACCGTTCCCACATTGCCGTCTGTAATAACAGATGCGAAAGGTAATGGATCCTGAGTTGTGACATCTTTTATAATTCCTGAAATGCTATGTTGGGCAATGGAGATAGTAGAAAAGAAGAGAAATAAAATCAGGATTAAATGATTGCTTCTATGGTGAAGTTGTTTTGTGTAAACGTGCATCAAAAGGTGTATTTGTCTCGTTCTTGAGTAGCCTAAAAATATAAAAAAAGACGACGTTAAC
>JABSPN010000160.1 GCA_013214425.1 Flavobacteriaceae bacterium
AAGGTTATCACATCAAAACTTTGTTCTTCAAATGTTAGCAAATTATCAATATTATATACTGCATTTCCTGTTTTCGAATTGGCAATTGCTCTTGCTTGCTCATTTGGTTCTATTCCGGTAACCTTCCATTTATTGTTTTTAGCCACTTCTAAGAAATCTCCCGTTCCGCATCCAATATCTAGTAATTGTTTTTCTCCTGAATACTCATTGATAAGATTCAATTTCTTTTTCAAAGAATAATTTCTAACCAGGTGATAGACCTTTTCAATTAAGTTTCTTTTGGCATCAGTATGAGAAATATAATCTTCACTTTCGTAGTACTTTCCTAATTCTTCTTCCGAAGGTTGAGGACTTGTTACCAACATGTCTAGTTCTTGATTATAGAGAAGTTCAAATACTTCTTTAGAAACGGAGTGGTCTGTTACTTTAAAATTATTCATTGTTTTCTTCAATAGAATTGTATAATTCTACATCTAGTAAATCTCGTAAGAAATTTCCTTCATTATATGCATCCTGATAATTATTAGAAGTATATACTGTTACGTGTTTATTTCCTTTAAAGAATTTAACAGTAAATTTATAATGCTTACTAGAATGCCCTAAAGAACTAATAGCTCCATATTCGTTTGAACCACTAAATGTAGCTGCAAATAAAGAAATATAATCGGGAAAAGGAAAATCTAGTTTTAGACTAATTAGTTTTAATCCAAAAACAGTGATGTGTTTTTTATTATTAAAATCTTTAGTGATCTCATATTGCAAATAAAATCCAATAGTAATTAAGCCTATTAAAATAAAAACGATACTTACTATAAAAGCCCCTCCTAATAACGGGAAGGCACTAATGAATAATAATACCCCACCAAGGATATATTGTTTTAATGTTCTTTCTTGATTTAAAATGACTTTGTCCATAAGATTTGTTTTGTTAATTGTTCCACGTGAAACATTAGTAGTCATTTTTATAAAAAAGTTACAGGACTATCTTCCAAGAAAAACTAACAAGACAGAAATATCACTAGGAGAAACTCCCGATACTCGTGAGGCCTGACTTATGGTTCTGGGTTGAATTTCTGAAAGTTTCAACTTAGCTTCTGTAGAAAGTGATTTTAATTTACTATAATCAAAATCTTTAGGAATTTTCACATAATCCAAACGCTGTAATTTATCAGCATTCAATTTTTCTTTCGCTATATAACCTGAATATTTGATTTGAATTTCTGTTTGCTCGAGTACTTCATTATCCAAATCATGCTCATTGATATATTCAGAAACAGCGGCTACTTTTTTCATATCCTCCATAATTATATTTGGTCTGGCGAATATTTTAAACATTTTATCCTGTTGTTTAACAAGCGAAGAATTTTTACTTTCTAAAATCGGATTAATTTCATCTGGTTTTACACTTGTGTCTCTAAAAAAATTAATGAAATTATCAGAAAGATGTTGTTTTTCTTCCATACGTTTCATTCTCTTTTCAGATGCAATACCCAATTCAAATCCTTTAGGAGTTAATCTAAAATCGGCATTATCTTGTCTCAATAACGTACGATATTCTGCTCGAGAGGTAAACATACGATACGGCTCTTCAGTGCCTTTTGTGATTAAATCATCTATCAATACACCAATATATGCTTCATCCCTATTAAGAATAAATTCATCTCTTTCCTGAACTTTTAATGCTGCATTTATTCCAGCCATTAAACCTTGAGAAGCGGCTTCTTCATATCCTGTTGTCCCATTTATTTGTCCTGCAAAATATAAACCTGATACTAATTTAGTTTCTAATGTATGTTTCAACTGGGTGGGAGGGAAGTAGTCATACTCAATCGCGTAGCCTGGTCTGAAGAATTTGACATTTTCAAAACCAACTACAGAGCGCAATGCTTTAAATTGAACGTCTTCGGGTAGCGATGTTGAAAAGCCGTTGATATAATATTCTACGGTATTCCATCCTTCCGGTTCTACAAATAATTGATGTCTATCTTTATCTGCAAAACGATTGATTTTATCTTCAATAGATGGACAATATCTAGGACCAATACTTTTGATTCTTCCGTTAAACATTGGCGAGCGATCAAAACCTTCTTTTAATAGATCATGAACAAGTTGACTTGTATAAGACATATGACAAGGACGTTGTTCTTTTAATGGTTTTGTTTCATCTGAATAAGAGAATTTTTCTGGATAATCATCTCCAGGTTGGATAATCATTTTTGAAAAATCTAAACTTCTTCCATCCACTCTTGGAGGTGTTCCAGTTTTCATTCTCCCAGATGCGAAACCAACTTCTACAAGCTCTTTTGTAATTCCTGTTGCTGCTCTTTCACCTGCTCTTCCTCCACCAAATTGTTTCTCTCCTATATGAATTAATCCATTTAAAAAAGTTCCGTTGGTGAGAACAACTGTTTTTGCTTTTATTGTTAAACCTAATGATGTTTTAACTCCTTTAATTTCTTCATTTTCTATGATAAGTCCATTGATCATTTCCTGATAGAAATCTACATTATGAGTGTTTTCTAATTTCAGTCTCCATTCTTCTGCGAAGCGCATTCTATCAGATTGTGCTCTTGGCGACCACATTGCTGGTCCTTTAGATTTATTCAACATCTTAAATTGAATAGCAGTATTGTCTGTTACAATACCACTGTAACCACCTAGTGCATCTATTTCTCTTACAATTTGTCCTTTGGCAATTCCACCCATTGCAGGGTTACAAGACATTTGTGCAATATTTTGGAGATTCATTGTGACGAGTAAGGTAGCACATCCCATATTAGCAGCAGCAGCAGCAGCTTCAGATCCTGCATGTCCAGCTCCTACAACAATAACATCATATTCTTTTAAAAACATAATTCTGAATGTTCCACGTGGAACGTTTTATTAATTATTGTTCCACGTGGAACATGTTAATTGCTTCTTCTTCTTTTAAACGCATTTCTTTTTTATCAGTATCAGATTTATCCATAAACCCAATCAAGTGTAGTACACCATGACTCATGACCCTCTTTAATTCGTTGTCAAAACTAACATCATATGATTCTGCATTTTCTTTTACTCTTTCGATAGAAATAAATATATCTGAGATTAATGTATTTCCTAAAGAATTATCAAAAGTGATGATATCTGTATAGGTATCATGCTGAAGAAATTCTACATTGATTCTATGAAGGTATTCATCATCGCAAAATATATAGTTGATTTCATCAAAATCACATTGGTGAAATAGAATTAATCTTGTTATCCAATCAGCATAATCTTTTTCACTATTGAGGTTAAAGTTTGTTTCGTAATTAAAGCTAATCATTTCCCTTTTTGAAATACGTATTTACTTTCTCCTTGTAAATAGTTTGCAAAGGTAATGCTTGTCTGTCTAATATTTCCTTTTCATTGAAATATTCTTTAGCATTTGGAATTTTCTGTTGTATGGAATTATTATATTCCTCCTGATTGGTATTCGCTTCTCGCTTGTTATCTTGTCCTTGTTTTAATCTGGCATCTTCTAATTTAAGTAACTCATGCTTGAGATTTTGCATCTTTTCTATTACTTCATTTGTAAAACCCTTGTCTAAAAGTTCCTCTTCTATCTCTTCCATTTGTTTAGTTAAATTACCAGCATTTCCTTTTTTTCCGTCTTTAGAAAGGGCATCTTCTAATTGTTTTCTTAAGGCTTGTTGCTGTTGGAATATTTTATATAATTCACCTGAAAGTTGTTCTGAATCTCCATCTCCTCCAGATCCAGATTTATTCCCTTCACCCTTTTGCTGACCATCGCCTTTACTACCAGGTTTCTTTTGTCCGCCTTTTTCTTTTCCCTTATCACCCATATTCTGCTTCATCTGCTGAATGTTACTCTCTTGCTCTTGAATTATATCAGACAATTGAAAACCTTGTCCACTACCATTTGGCTTATCACATTGACCAGCTCCAGGCATCATTTGCATCATTTGATTTTGCATGTTATTCAATACATCACTCAAATAATCTGCTAAATTATTAGCAGCAGTAACTGCATACTGTTGATTGGCTGTTCCTTTATAAATATCCGTTTCGGCGAATAATTCCAATGACTTATCAATATTGAAATGCACATCTGTTACCTCCTTATTTATCTTATCTGATATCATTGGATTTCTTAAAGAAAGAGCGAATAAGCTGTCATCTACATGCTTAAAATGTTCTCTCAATCGTTGTTGATCCTTCAAACGCTTAGAAAAAGAAGCATTAGTATGATCAATTTCTTTAAATTTACCTATAAGATCCTCTTGGTCAAATGAATAGAACAGTAAATTGTCTAAGATCTGTCGTAACATCTTAGCATCTTCTTCTAAAGACTCTTGTGCTTGCATTTGCATCATTTGCATCATAGATTCACTCATCTGTTGCATTTTTTTTGCGGCACTCTTTTGCTTTTTTTGAGCTTGCTTCTTTTTCTGATTCTGTAGGTTTTGAGAAGCTTCCTTTTGCTCTTGCTTTACTTCCTGCTCTTTCTTCTCATCAGTGTTCAGATCCATAGGTTTTTTTAACTCTTTATTTTCTTTTCTTAATTCATCCAACTGCTTTTGTAAGTCTTCGAATTTTTTATTGATTTTATCTTGCAATTCTTTAGAATTTTTTTGACTAGTAGATAACTCTTCTTGCTCTTTTGCTAATTGCTCTAAATCTTTTCTTAACTTTTCAGTCTTTTGTGTAACATAATAACGCTTGGTTAATTCAACCAATTGTTCTAAAGATCTTTGTTGTTCTGAATTTTGTTTCTTGAGATTTTCAATTTTTTTAGCTAAATCTTCTTCTCGTATTTTATCCTGAAGTTCTTTAAGTTCTTCTAATAATTTTTCGTTCTCTTCAATTTCTTTTTCCTGATTTTCTAGTCGCTCCTGAATAGCTTTCTTAAAATTATCGTCTTCCTTATTGAAATCTTCTAAATTTTTATTCAACTGCTTGTTGAAATTTTTCATTAATTCATCTTGTTGTTGCTGTCGCTTTATAAAATTGTCTAACTTCTTTTTATCATTCCAGGATAGTTCTTTTTTCTCTTTCTGATTCTTGGCAATTTGGTCTAATTCCTTTTCCTGATCTTCTAATTTTTCTAGTGATTTATTAAATCCTTGAATTGATTTACTTTGTTGCTCTAATTGCTTTGTCTCCAATTCACTTTGTGTTAAAGACTTGAAATTAAAAAGTTGAGACTTTGAAGATTTATAATTATGAAATTGATCATTATCAAAAATTTCAAAATAAAACTGATAGTTTTCTCCTTCTTCGATGTCTAATCCATCAGGGAAAGTATAACTAAACTGACTAAAATTGCCTTTGCTAATAGCTATTGATTTTTGCTTTTTCTCTTTTTCTTCTTTAAAATAAACTATATTCAGTTTTGTTAAACCATAGTCATCACTAACATTTCCTAAGAAAAACATGTATTGTTGGTTAATACTATCTCTTTTAGAATAAACTTTAATATCAGGATATTGATCTTTAATTACCTTAATCTTATAATTTAAATTTTCATAATCAGTAATATTCTTATTAGATGTTGTGATTTGATAAGCTAAGTTTTTATAAATCTTATGCACTGCACTAAATTCATTGTCATGTTTTGAAAAAGAAATATTTTCCTCAGATTGTAATGAAACTTCATCGGTTTGATTAGTTTTTATATTCCAGATAATTTGAGTTCCTTCAGGAATTATAGCATTTCCAGTATTTTTAAAAATATCTTGTTGTTTGTTTAGGTAAGGCGGATAATTAACTTCCATTTTAAAATCTAAAATAGAAGGAACAGATAGAATTTGTAAGTTATAATATCGGGATCTCACATCATTTCCATTCAAATTAAAGGAAATATCATGTTTAGGATTTTTAAATGTATAGTAATAGCTTCCTGGTTCTTTCTGTTTTAATAAATAGGTTTCTCCATTGTAATTAATTGAAACATTTTCAGGAACAACTTTTCCTTCTGTTCTCACATACAAAACAAAATCTTCCCCTTCTAAGGTTTTAAGTTTATTATTAATGACAAAAAATTGAAATGGTGCTGGAGGTGTATAAGCCTGATCGTAATTTATTACTCTATTGTAACTATCTTTAATAGATTTATTTGTTCCGGTTACTAAGCTGATTAAATAAATTAAAACAGGAATAACAGCATATTTCCAGTACTTTTTATTCTCTTTTAAATCAATTGCTTGTCTAAAAGGGATGGGTTGTAGCTCTTTAGATTTTTGATTGATACTTGCCAGAATTAATTCAGCGTTGGTATGAGAGCTTCCTAATTGTAGTAGGTTTTTTAATTTATCGGATACGTCAGGAAAATGATTTCCTATTATATCGGATGCATGTTCATTTGTAATTCCTTTTCTTAAACCAGATAGTTTTGTTAATGGTAAAATGATATAACGAATAAAAAGGAAAACTTCAACTACTATAAATGTCCAAAATAAAATTCCCCTGCCCAAAGGTTTCAACCAAAGAAAGGATTCTATAAAAAGAGTAAAAAAGAAATAGATTAATCCTAAGGAAGCAAAAAATATTATTCCTTTAATTAATTCATTAGTGTAGAACTTTTTAGTAAAAGCCTCTAATTTCAATAATATTTCATCATAATTACTCATATCCGCTGCATTTAAGACACTTAAAGTTAGTGCATTTTATCAAATTTAATAAACTTCTTCATTTATTACACCTCTTTTAAACCTTCTTAACACTTATTCACTTTTTAACATCTATTATATTTCTCTCTTTTTCTTATTTAAAATTTAATAAAAAATGATGATAATAATAGCGTGTTAGTATCTGGAATAACTTTTTTTCTTTTCCTTTTGAATTATTAATTTTTAAATAAAATCAACAGCTATTAACAATCCGTAAACAAGATAATAGTCTCATTTATAGCAATAACAATCTCACTATTCACAAACTGTTGATAAGGTAAAAAACAAGAGTTTTGTTAATTAAAACACATAATAATTTATGTTGAAAACTACGTTAACGTGGTGAATAAGTTGTAATAAGAAAAGACAAGTTTTAGTCATTTTTTCCTTAAAACATTTATTATGAAAATAATTATGA
>JABSPN010000161.1 GCA_013214425.1 Flavobacteriaceae bacterium
CAGGCATGACTGTATCGGTGTCAATTACGGCCAAAGCTGTTCCGTAATCATCAAATAAAACATTGGTGTCTTTTGGATCGTTATGTGTAATTCTCCATGGAATTTTTTTACTAGTCAATTGATCTTCTATTGTAAATAAATCCGAAATGTGTTTATCAATGAATTCAATTTCTTCTGAAAGGCTTTCAATCTGAGTAGTATCTATACTCGAAAAGGCTTGATCATATTGTTTTTTTCTATACCTTAAACTGTGAAAATCAGGAATAACCACATGGTAATCACTGATTTTTTCTTCTAGTAAATTAGACAGGAAATGACTCAATATTTTCCCTCCTTCAAAGCTCACATGTTTATCGGGAATATCATAATTAACACTTTCTGGAATAAAATTCATTAAACACCAAAACTCTTTGCCCCTTTGTATATAATGTTCTCCATTTAACGTTTGATAAAACTCTAAAACAAAATATTCACCTTTGTTTTTCTGCTGACATTTACTAACTCGAATCTTATTTTCAATAATTTTCGGTATGTTTTTAAAAACAGTAGCATTTATCGATTGTAAGACATATTCTGAAGTCTTAGTTTTAATGTAAAATGTATGGTTGATATGTCCACTTTTAAACTCTTTGATAATCAAAATTTCTTCAGGAGAAAACTCGCTAAAAATTAGTTTGATATAGTCTTCGGTACTTATAACCATAGTGTTTCTGGATATTGGTTTTGTCGAATTAAACTAGCTATCATCTCTTTAGCCAATTCTAAATCATCACTATAAGTCACGCCAAACCATTGGCTATGGGCAGAAGTTACTTTTACTTTGGCACTACCTGAAAGCAGCAAATTATTAATAACATCTGGTAACAAAAACTCTTTATTATCACCTTCATAATCTTCTAAAAAAGTTTTAAAGGCTATTTCCAAATATTGAAAAATACTGTTATCGAATAGCCAGAAATTCATAGAAACCAAAGTGTTCTCATCCATTTCCTGATTTCGATTGTCATAATAAATTGTGTCACTTACTTTCTCTATAGCAAATCTTTCAATCACCTCTGATAATTCTCCATTTAATAGTTTACATTCTCCTCTGGAAACTGTTCCATTTTGAGATAACGTGTTTTGGATAGGATACGCTACTAAGCCATAGATAGATTCATTCATTAATCGCAAACTTTCTGAAGCGCTTTTATAGGCTGCTCTTCCGTAGAAATCATCAGCATTGATCATAATAAACGGCTCATTCTGTATGGTATTTTTTGCCATTAACAAAGCATGACCTGTTCCCCAGGGTTTTTGACGAGCAGGAAAAGAAAAGTCAACTGGTATCGTGTTTACGTCTTGAAACACATAAATAATTTCAATTTTCTTGGCTATCTTTTTTAAATGCTCCTGAAATAGTTGATGAGTCTCTTTTCTAATAATCAAAACAATCTTATTCACACCATACTGAAGTGCATCGTAAATCGAAAAATCGAGTATACATTCACCGTTAGGAGCTATAGGGGTTAATTGTTTTAATCCGCCAAAACGACTTCCTAATCCAGCTGCTAAAATCACTAATGTAAAATGGGTTTGATTAGTAGTTTCTTCCATTATTTCAAAGATATAAATTTATAAATGTGTGCTTTTGATCCAGAAAATTTTATTTTTATGAAAATATTCTAGCACTATGTTATCAACCATCGATTATTCTTTAATCATTGCTTTCTTTGCAATCTCTTTATTTATCGGAATTTATTTATCCAGAAAGTCAGGAAAAGATAGCTCTGAGTATTTTTTATCGGGAAGGAGAATGCCCTGGTGGTTATTGGGAGTTTCGATGGTTGCGACAACATTTTCTGCTGATACACCCAATCTGGTTGCTGGTATTGTACGAGCCGATGGAGTTAAAGGAAATTGGGTGTGGTGGAGTTTTTTACTGACTGGTGTTTTAACGGTTTTCTTTTACGCCAAGCTTTGGAGAAAGACAGGAATTACAACTGATTTAGAATTTTATGAATTACGTTATAAAGGAAAAGAAGCCGCCTTTTTAAGAGGTTTCAGAGCCATTTATTTGGGTGTTATATTCAACATCTTTATCATGGCAACTGTATGTTTAGCTGCCATTAAAATTGGAGGAACCATGTTTGATTTCTCGGCTTTAGAATCACTATCTATTGCCTGCATCGTTACTTTGGCTTATTCAGTTTTAGGCGGATTTAAAAGTGTCTTGATTACTGATTTTATTCAGTTCTTCATTGCCATGGCTGGAAGTATTTGGGCAACTATTTATATCATTAATCTTCCAGAGATTGGCGGAATGGAAAATTTACTGACGCATCCTAATGTTTCAGGGAAAATTGATTTTTTACCTGATTTTAATGACACCAAGACCTTAATCCCAATGTTTATTATTCCAATAGCTGTACAATGGTGGAGTGTTTGGTATCCTGGAGCTGAACCAGGAGGCGGTGGTTATGTAGCGCAACGTATGTTGGCAGCCAAGGATGAAAAAAATGCAACCTGGGCTACGCTATTCTTTAACTTCGCACACTATGCGTTACGTCCGTGGCCATGGATCATCATCGGATTAGCATCATTAATTATGTTTCCAAATCTGGAAAGTTTACAAGCTGCTTTCCCTAATGTAGATCCAGCTTTTGTTAAAGACGATTTAAGTTATCCTGCTATGCTCACCTATTTACCTGCAGGTTTATTAGGTTTAGTCGTTACTTCTTTAGTAGCTGCATTTATGAGTACCATTTCTACTCACTTGAACTGGGGAAGTTCTTATGTAGTGAATGATTTTTATGCGCGTTTTATTAAACCTGAGGCTTCTGAAAAAGAAAAAGTCTTAGTTGGTAGACTTTCAACTTTAGTTATGATGTTATTGGCAGCAGGTTTATCCTTGTTTTTAGAAGAAGCTAAAGAAGCGTTTAACTTGTTATTACAAATTGGCGCAGGAACTGGCCTTCTTTTTATATTAAGATGGTTCTGGAAGCGTATTAATCCGTATAGTGAAATTGCGGCAATGGTTATCTCTTTTTTAGTCGCTGTATTTTTCTTTGTCAATGGAAAATTAGACCACCCAATTGTTGAATTCGAAAGTCATGTGCAATTAATTTTTGGAATTGTGATTACTACTCTAGGCTGGGTTGTCGTTACTATAATGACGCAACCTACAGACGAAGAAACCTTACAGTCATTTGACGAATTGGTGTTTGGAGAGGAGTGTAAATTCCACAATATGGGTTATAAGGTCTTGGCTTTTTTCTTAGGCATTACAGGAATATATTGCTTCTTGTTTGCCACCGGGTACTTTATTTACGGAAAAACTACATTGGCGTGTATACTTAGTGGTGTGACATTTATTTGCTCTTTTGTTTTAGTCAAGAACTGGAAGAAAATTGTCTAATCCTTCACTAAAATTTCAGATTATTTTTGAATACTGAATATCGATTAAGGATAGTAGAATTAAGAAAGAGGTAACAAATAACCCTCTAGGATCAACCTTTACAAAGGGAGAGATCAAGATTAAAGCTTAAAAATGGTATTAAGTAGATTATTAATCGTAAATTGCCACCTGTAAATAGCGAGAGTTTACAACATCTATTTAATAGATTTTAATTTAATACTATATCAATTCTCCCTCTATTTCTCCTGAATTAGCTTTTTTGACAAGAGTTTTGTAATCACCCATCCCATTCCCAATTCTTTCATCTTAGTTTTTTATTTGAGTAGATTACTTATATAGATAATGCCGTCATTACTTGAATTAATGATAGATAGTATGCTTTTGCGCAAACTATATACATATGAAAATTTTAAAACAAATAATAAATACAACAATGAGTAACAGTAAACAAGAAGGAACCGTTAAATTTTTTAATAGCTCTAAAGGCTTTGGCTTTATTACAGACAACGATTCTAAAAAAGATATTTTCGTTCACATAAGTGGTCTAGTTGATGATATCAGAGATGGAGATCATGTAATGTTTGAAACCGTTAACGGTAAAAAAGGGTTAAACGCTATTAATGTAGCTTTAATTCAGGATTAATATGCTAAGAGTTATATTAAAACCTGGAGAATCTATTGAACGAGCTCTAAAAAGGTACAAGCGTAAGCATCGAAATGTAAAACTTCACGAACAATTAAGAGATCGTAAACATTTTAAGAAAAAATCTGAGAAGCAACGTGAGTTAATTAAAAAAGCACAGTTTAAAGAAAAGTACCTTAGAGACTTAGAAAATATATAAAAGAAAAAGGCTAGTATAATACTAGTCTTTTTTATTCCTTAAACCTTATAAAATCTGGAACAGTGTTATCGTCTACAGGAGCTTTTTCTTGCTCTTCTTCTTTAGCTTTTTTGAAGATTTTTTGCATCAGTTCTTTAAAGCTATCGAAATCTACCTGATATGATAAACCAACTCCTTGTGTATAGCCTATCTCTTCACCAAAGCCTAAGGCCTGGAAATCATTTTCTCTATTGAACACTTTGGCTCTAAGTGTCCCGTCTTCATTTAGTAAAAACTCGACTTCAACATCACCAACAACCACCGTTTCATTTACTCCCCCTACAGGTACCCCTACTTTACCATTAATCAAAATACGATCTGATATTTTAGTCGATAAAGTCACCCCTAAACGGTCGTCGGTACGGATGTCTGAGTCTGGTGTACGCTCCCCTTGCTCGAAGTTTAATCCAATATTAAATTTATCATCTTCATCAGAAAGAATATCATCAAGAATACTCTTGGCTCTTTCTGTTAAATTTCCTACAACTGCTCCGTTTCCTACACTCAACCTGTTTACAAAAGATCCTGAGGTTACTAGAGATAGGGCTTGTAATTCTCTGTTTTCTTTATCCTGAAGCTTGTATTGTAACTCCGATTCAATCACTGAGCTTGTTTTCGGGAATTTGATATTGAAATCTACATCTGGTTGCAATAATTGATTCGTCAAATTAATAACTACATCTACAGGTATTTTTCTATTTATGGTTGCATTATCCAATAAAATCGCTGGGTTTGCATCTGTTGAATATACAGCGTTGATATCTAACTGAGCTGCAAATGGATCTCCTTCCCAATTAATAGTTCCTCCTGGCTGTACTCTAAATCGCTTTTCTATCAACCCACCATAAATGAAATTATAGGTTCCTTCATAGGTAACAAAGTCACCATACATGTTGAATTTACCATTGGTATTGATTTCTACCAGCAAACTTCCTGCTCCTCTACCTCTTAATGTACTTCCAGTTTTCTGATCAATTACAATTTCAATTTCAGCATCTCTGGTCACATCTAAGTCGAAGTTCATTTCTAAACCTTGAACTTCATCAAAGACCGTTTCTTGTCCGATTTTAATTTGATTCTTTTCTTCTTCGGAAATAAAACGAATGAATGAGTTATCACCAATAGATTCTGAATCTCGAATTGGAATCTTAAACGTCGTGTTTTCTTTTGTTTGTGCTACTACATCAATAACTAAAGCATCTGTTGGACCTTGAATATTGGCTTCTCCAGCTATAAAGGCTGTTCCGTAGTAAAGAGAATCTTCTTCCAGCTCTGTATCTAAAACCAACATATTATTGGTACTTAGTTTTAAGCCTAATACCCAATCGGAAAATGATTGATGTTCGATAAATCCGTTTAACCTTCCGGAGGTCAAATACTTGGTATCAAGGATCGCTATATTATTGAATAAAAACTGATGATCAACTAAGGACACCGAGGCATTATCTTCAAGATCTAAATCGACATTCAGGTATGGAATATTCATCCCTGCATCCTTTAGGTATAAAATTCCCAAAATCTCAGGCTTGTCGATACTTCCAAGAAAATTGGCACCACCTGTAACACTCCCTCTAATATCAGTAAAAACATCAACAGCTATAGGTTCTAATATGGATAATTTGAATTCATCAAAATACGTATCAATATTCATCTCAGGAGTTTTAGTAGAAAAATCAATATTCCCTTGAGCAGAAAATGTTTTGAAATTATGGTTTTCCAATACTCCATTAATTTGATAATTGGATAAGGCATCATCTCCTGTTACCTCCAATTGAAAGACTCCCATTTCCTGTTCATTCACCTCCAACTGTTCTACAATTAATGTTCCTTTAGGGAAATACTCCTTATTATGCTGAAAAACATGAATATTTCCATCCAAAATCCCTCTAATATCAAAGTCTTTACTTTCTGGCAATAATTTAGCAATATCAATTTCCTTAAGGTTTAGTGTAATGTCTTTTTCAGAATCTTTTTCCATGACCCCAAATAATTCCACAAACTGGTCTTGATTAGATATAAAAAAGTCTTCTATCCTGATGTTATCTAAATTATTGTCGAAAATAATTCGGTTTTTCTTGTTATTATCTTCATTTACATACCAATCGTATTTGTTGAAGTTTATTTTCGACTTCTTAAATCCGATTACCGATTTATTATCCGTATTGATGGTATGATACAAATTCAGATCAAACTTATCGTTCTTATTTTTCCCTCCAACGAATTCGGTTTTAAAGAATAGTGTATCGTTTAAGGTTTTGTTAATTAATCTGAAATTATCGATATCATAATGAGATGTTCTTACTTCATCAATCTTAACAAACGTATTGAATAAAGGGTTTTTATTATCAATCTTAATATTAATCTTATTCATCTTATTCTCTCCTATTTTCACAAAAGGAGTTTTTAATGATAGTCTAAAATCTTGCTCATCGCTACCAACTTTTCCTTTCAATCTGGTATTCTCTCCAATACTTATATCAGGATAAAACACTTCTACAAGTTGATTCGACACTTTAACATTGAAATCTATGTATTGTCCCTCTTTCACCTTAAAAGGCTCATAGTTTGTGTATAAACTACCCGTAGAATTCAATACTAGTTTCCCCAAATCTTTAAATTGGAAAACTCCATTTATATTTCCATTAATAGCGTCCTTAGAATCGATCGTGATGTGTCTAACTTTCTCTTCATCAAATTCTGATACTACTTTAAAATCATTAAACCGATAGCTTTTATTAGGGT
>JABSPN010000162.1 GCA_013214425.1 Flavobacteriaceae bacterium
TCCGCCCGCAAGGTTTTCAATCTCTTCAGGTGAGAGACTCTTGCGAAAGCTGCTTAGATCTTCATCTGTGATAGAGAATTCCCAAATATTACCTTGTATGCCTTCACTCATCTGGAACCCACCTGTGTTTAATTGACCTTCATAAGTTTTAAAAAGGATGCCTTTTTTTGAAATTTTTATTAATTGCCCAGCCCTACTTCCCTCTGAATATGTCCAAGAACACACCCAAAGATACAGAATAGATACAATGACTAAAAAAATTATAAATATCTTAAGAGCTTTTTTAAACATATTTTGCGAGTATTAGAGGTTAATCTATTTTTAAAAGTAAGCAGTTGCGCCAAATCTAAATGTATTTATATCAGCAGTGAAATTAGGGAAATAACCTGCATTCACTTTAAACTTATTAGGCTTAATCATGTAGTTAAAGTTTAACTCTGCCGACCATATTGTATCCGATAACACGGTAACGATTGGATTGATAAATAAAAAAGCTTGTTGAGAAAAACTAATACTCATGTTGGTTTGTATATTAATTCCATTTTGAGCTTTTCCAGGGTAATCACTAGGTTCTGTTACATGTACATAACCTAATCCTGGAAACATTGCTATTCTTGGAGACACAACATAACCCGCAACTACTCCGCCAGATAATGACCAGACATTTCCTCCTAAGCCTTTTAGAAATGAGCCTGATGGTATTGTAAAGTCTGCATATGGAGCTATCGCTATTAATCGTTCAGTAATATTTCGTTTTAATGCGTGAAAGTATCTAACCCTAATGTCTGAAATTCCAAAATTTTCAGTTCCTTCATTATATAAAACAGGCACCTCCAACAACAACAAGTTATCAGGATCAAAAGCATATTGTATATTTATTCGTGTGCCATATACATTCGATGAATTCTTATGGGATTGATACTCAAAGGCTACATTCACCTGGGTGTAGAGGTTGGTTGGTTTTGATGCATCTACAGTCTGCTCTTCAGATTCTTGAGCCATACCGTTTTGGATGAATAAAACCAAAACAAGACTTAATAATACCAATTTACAATACATATTTTTTATTTATTCTCAAATGCGATCTAAGCGCTTTTAGTTAGCAATATATTACTTAAGAGGCTTTATATACTAATTCTATTTATAAGGAGTCTCTTTTTTTATTCACTACTTCCGTCCTTGTAAACAATTCTAAAAAGCTTTAATTTGTGTGAGCCTCTTGTATACCTAATTTTTAACTTAGAGATTTCGTTTCCATTCCTCGATATTTGATAATGTTCTTATCTTATTTTAAGATATATATTTTGATGCTAATCCTTGCCAAGTATAGTCGTAAATTAATGTCATAAGTAAAGCATACAACACAAATATTTAAATAAAACATTCATGATATTAATTCGAAATTTTTTTAAAATCTGTAATGGACTTTTCTTGTTTTAGATTAACGTATACTTGGGCTAGCCATATTTCGCCATTTTCCAATGTCATTTCGAACCTATAATTTCGGCCGCTAACAATTTGAGTTGAAGCTTTAGAAATTGCTTTAATTGGACTATCGACTTTTTTTTCAGTTTTCACATAAGACGCCAGATCTTTAATAACTGAATTGACTTCAATAGATTGCCATCCGCCTACCAAATTTTCTTTTGTACCCACGCTAGTTTCAGACTTGATTTCTTCTTGTTTCGTATTCGTATTGTTTATACATTGAATGGACGAAATACACAATATGATTAACACAATTATTTTTTTCATGTCTATTTTATTTTAGTGGTTTGATTATTTGTTTATTATTTGATTCGAATTTCAAGTGACTTGGAGATGCCAACCAATCCAATGGTTCATAATTGGGTTTATTTTTTGTAAACAGAAAGGCCTTCTTTGATGGTTTCAAGAACCACAATATCTTTAATCTGGTCTTCTGGAACTTTTAAAGGGTTTTTATCTAAAATGACTAAATCAGCTAGTTTTCCCTCAGAAATAGTTCCCTTCTTATCATCTTCAAAGTGTTGATATGCAGACCATTCTGTTATACCCTTCAGCGCTTCATAAGGTGTTAACTTTTCTGATTCACCAATTACTTTACCAGACCTTGATTTTCGTTCTACACTAATCCCTACCATTCGCATTAAATTGGGTAAGGCTACAGGTGCGTCTGTGTGAATGGTTAATCTCAAGCCTTTATTTAACGCAGTTCTTGTTGGACTTATTTTTTGCCCTAGCTCTTCTCCAATAATTTGACTGTGCCAATCACCCCAATAGAAGGTGTGCAAAGGAAATAAAGAAGCTATAACATCTAAATCTTTAAAACTATCCAGTTGATCTTCTCTAACATACTGACCATGTATCAAAACATTTCGCCTGTCTTTTTTTTCATAGTTTTTCGACACCTTTTGCATGGTGCGAATCATTTGATCCATAGCAGCATCTCCATTGGCGTGTGTTATGATTTGCCAATCGTTATCAAATGATTTTTTGTAGATGGCTTCTACATCTTTATCATTAGGCATTGCAGGATACCCTAAATAACCCTCTTCTGCGCCATCTGGTGGCAATAGATAAGGCAAGGTTCGCCATGCTGTTCTTCCCTGAGGTGACCCATCTAAAGTCAACTTCATGCCCGCAATTCGATATCGATTTGTGTAATTTTTTGAATTCCACTTGGTTTGCATTAATGAATCCACGACCATATAATCTACATAACTGACCACGTCTAACTTTAGCTTGTTTTGCTCTGCAGCATCTGCTAAGAACCCATGGTTTTCAAAAAATGCCCTCCCTTCATGTGCCGTTGTGTATCCATAAGACAAAGCCATATCTTGTCCAGCTTTAAAAAACTGTTCCGCCGCTTCAACAGATTTAGGTGTTAGCGCTTTACCATAATAAGGGATAGCAGCCAATTCCTCTAAAACACCATTTGGCTCATTACCATTTTCTCTTCGGATAAGTCCACCTTCAGGGTTTTTGGTTGCTGAGGTAATGTTTAACATTTCCAATCCTTTTGAATTCAAGACTGCAAAATGACCAGAGATATGAATGATCATTATCGGGTACTCTGTGGTTACTTTATCTAAATCGTGTTTCGTTGGAAAACGCTTTTCCTCTAAAACACTATCATCAAATCCAGCGCCAAAAATCCACCCGGTTAAGGCTCTATTTTCTGGCGTATTCCATTCCTTTAAGATCTCAATTAAAGCAGGAATATTGTTAGCGCCTGCGTCTGGAGGAGGTAATATTTGGGCTCCGATTGCTTGCGATGAAAAGTTTCCAAAATGTGCGTGTCCATCGATAAGGCCAGGCATCATAGTTTTCCCTTGCAAGTCAACTTCTTCTGCTTTTCCTTTGAAACGCTTTAAGGCGTCAGCTTTTGCTCCTGTGAAAATAATTTGGCCTTCTCTTTGAACGACAGCTTCTACATAATTCGGGCTATCACCCTCCATCGTTAAAATGTCACCACCATAATAGATAGTTTGTTTTAATTTATACGGTTCAGCTTTGGGCTTTTCAACATTAACTTTTTGTGTTGTGTCTTTACAACTCAACAAAACACCTAACAATGCTAAAATGAATATTTTAATATGTTTCATGGTTGACCTACTTTCCTCCTTTTAAATTGTTTGATTTTATAATATTAAATCGGCCTTCAAATATTGTAGCCAACACTTTTATATTTTTAATTTCCATTGGATTTATACTAAAAGGATTTTTGTCAAGAATAACAAAATTCGAAGTTTTGCCCAATGCAATAGACCCTATCTTATCCTCCAAATTCAGGGTTCTGGCAGCGTCTATAGTAATTGCTCTCATGGCATTATACACTGGGATTTTTTGATCTTGAGACAACGCACTATTTTGAGAGGTCACTCTATTTACGGCGGTCCAAGCCAAAGTTAATGGTTCCATAGGTGCCATAGAAAAATCCGAATGAAATGAAACTGGAATGTTACGTTGAACTAAACTGTTAATGCGCACTAAATTTTCTGCTCTTTCTTTACCCAAACCATTGTCAGTGTATTTATCTGCCAATGCCCAAAGGTAATATGGGTTAACAGAACCTTCTACACCTAAAGTTTTAATTTGCTCTGCCATATCATCAGTAAAATATCCCATATGATGCAACGTTAGTCTATGCTCTGTTCTTGGATTACGCTGCATATCTAGCTCTAAATAATCTAACACCTGTTGAATGCCTTTATCCCCGTTTGAATGCACATGAATCTTATATTCATTATCCCAATACATACTTATTTGTTCCTTAAATAAATCCAAGGGTGTCATCCATTCACCATGATGCCCATCTGTATAATTTTCTTTCATTTGCATGAGTTGAGAATAAATCGCACCATCTGAGAATAATTTTACTTGTTTTGGTAAAAAATGAATGTTATCCGTACTATAAGTAGTATCGAGAGTTTCCATAAATGCCATTGCTTCTTTATTACCGCCTTTCATACTGAATAATTGTGTGCCACTAGGTATTAAATACACATCATAAGGAGGTTTTTTAGCCATTTCCTCTTTAAGCAAGGTAAGCTCACCATTGAAATCGGCACTCGGGAAACCAGGTTCAGCAACTGTAGTAATTCCATTTTTTTGAATGAGTTGCGTCATCATTCCAAGACCTTTCATATATCGAGTAGGTTCTAACATTATTGGAGCCATCTTAGGTACTAGTGCTAACCATCCACCCTCAAAAAAATGTCCTTTCTCCCATTCTACTTGTGGATTACCTTTAAAATCATCTTGTGTTATACCTAAAAGTGCAATCGCAGCATCATTCAGATAAATCTCATGGAAAGACCTGTGAATGATTCCAACAGGCTTCTCACTTGTTATAGCGTTTATACTTGCTCTTGACAAATCGCCATGCCACAATTGGTGATACCCCCAAATAAAATACATTTCACCCTCTTTAGCGTTTTCATTGATGGACGTTGTGATGCGCTCCATATAGGCTTCATGACCAGTAACTCCTTTTTTTACCCCATTAGGTAAAACCCAGTCGTAAGGAGCTATGATTTCATTTGGCAGCATAGTGGCAGCTAGAGAAGGATGTACATGAGGCTCAACAAACCCTGGCATTAGTGTACGGCCATTCAAATCGTGTTGCTTAGCCTTCGGAAATTTTGAAGCAGCCCCTTCTTTAGTTCCAATGTAAACTATTTTATCCTCTTCGGCAACAACAGCTTCAACTTGTTCCAAGTCTGCTCCATTCATGGTAATAATTTCTCCTCCAAAAAAGACGGTCTGATTTGTATCTGTGTTTTCTGTTTCCGAAGTATTTTGTTCGTTTTTTTTACACGCTGTAAAAAAGAAGAGTAGTAGTGCTAAATAATGTAATTTCATACTGTTGGTTTTGACTCTTAAATTTAACAAAAAACATTTGGACTTTCAACAAAAAATTTGGCAAAAAGATATGCGTACGATGTGTTACTAGTTTTTGTTTTTAATTAATTTGCTCAAATTTTTCTGTATACATGAAATCTAAAAAATAGTGTCTTCTTTTCCTGTTATACCAAGTTTCTATTCATTTAAATATTTATAGTTCGGCTTGAGATCTATTTTGATATGTGCTTATAAATCCATTCTACTTTTAAGGTTTTAAAGAATGATTCAGCTATTGTATTATTCCAACAATTCCCTTTTCTTCTAATTGATTGACTCATATTCCCATTATAAGCTTTAAGCATATTGGGAATCGCTATCTGAATGAAAAATTAATTTATTGTTAATGGGGTTATTTTTAACAGCCATACCCCATACAGGGATGATGCTGTTTTCAGTATTTAAATCATTGCGAATAAAACAACCTATGACTTTTCTACAGTATAAATCTATAATAACAGTGAAATATAACCGGCCTTGATTGGTTTGAATGCATATAAAATCAGACACCCATACTTGATTTCTCTTAATGCTTTATATCCTTGTATCAATAGATGAGCTGCTTATTGATATTTATGATTACTGGCAGTAGTAATTTTAAATATGATTAAGTCTTACTTTTAAACACATCGTATGCGTCATCTTATTGATCTTTATTTTCGAAATCTGGCACCTAAGCTCCTTTATCTCTAATATAGTTCTTGGAGCTCCATAACGCTCAAAACTGGTTTTAAAAATATACTTGATTAGTATCATAGTCTTTTCATCTTTTTATCAACGTCAGAGAACTGAATAGTCAAGACCTTATCGCGACTGGTTCATTTTATATTATCGCTAACTTCACTTAGCTTGAAAACTTTAAGTTTAAATTCTTCTGTGTACCGACGCATTTTTCTTTTGGCCATTGATCTACGTTTTAATTCGTTATTGTAAAACGCTCTTCTTTATGTCCATTCAAATGGAGCAATTCCAACTATTGAGAATTCATAAAGACAAACACGAAGAAAAGAACTAGTCTTTGCTATTTGTTAATACTGAAATGGGGATAAATTGACTCCATTACAAACAATTATGATTGATCGTATAGCAGCAGGTAGCATCAAATAAATCGGTTTATTCAAAAGACTTATTTGATCTGTTTTAAATGTTAATTTCGCTGTTTATCTAAATTTTTTGGAAATCTCTTTTACATAATCTTTTGCCGCATCACTAGCAGTTTGAGGGTTGTCGATTTGGGAGGTTATAACTGCCACCAATTGTTGTTCACCTGCTTCTTCTAAATTGTAAATTGTAGTTTCAAGTATATAAATTTTAGAAGTACTAACTGTATAACTTTCCTCTAAGTAATTTCCCGGTGTGTGAAAAGACATCGGATTGTAAAAATACGGATAAAAGCCACCGTAGTAACTTGGATAATATCCATAAAAACTTCCTCCTGCGTAGTATCCTCCCTGCTTATCTAGTCTGATTTCTTCTCGATAATCTTTCATTACCGTAAGAACAACGGCATTGAATCCTTCGTGCTTTAAAATCTTTTTG
>JABSPN010000163.1 GCA_013214425.1 Flavobacteriaceae bacterium
GAGACTATGCTGAAGGAGAATTTACCATTAAAGATATTGGCTATTTTGGTAAGAAAAAAGGAAATGTGCTAATCGATATATTGAATAAAGAGTTTGACGTTCTAATTACCTATAACAGAGAAGACGATGAAGTCTTGAACCTGATAACCTTAGAATCTAAATCAAAGTTTAAAGTAGGGTTTTCAGTACAAGATCAACGATTAAACGATTTGGTTATTGATATTAAAACAAAAGATATAAGCGCTTTTAACAACGAGTTAATTAAGTATTTAAAAATTTTAAACAAGCTGTAATGAACAAATTCAGAGGGACTGGTGTCGCGTTAATTACACCATTTCAACAAAACAGGGAAGTTGATACCAACGCCTTAACCACTATTGTTAACTTTGTAATTGATAATGGAGTAGAATACCTTGTAGTTTTAGGAACAACTGCAGAAAGTGCTACCTTATCTAAAGAGGAAAAACAGCTTGCGAAACAGACAATAACTAAAGCCAATAATGGAAGAGTTCCAATGGTTTTAGGAATAGGTGGAAATAATACTGCTGAAGTTGTTGCTGAATTAAAAACCACAGATTTGTCTGACTACGATGCAGTATTATCGGTTTCACCTTATTATAACAAGCCCACACAAGAAGGTATTTACCAACACTTTAAAGCTGTAGCTGAAGCTTCTCAAAGGCCTATAATATTGTACAATGTGCCAGGAAGAACCGCTTCCAATATGTCTCCTGAAGTTGTAGCGAGATTAGCTGCCGACTTTGATAATATCATCGCAATAAAAGAGGCAGCAGGAGATCTTGTTCAAGCTATGAAGATGATTCAGTTGTGTCCAGATGATTTCCTAGTGATTTCTGGAGATGATATGATTGCTTTACCGATGACCTTAGCTGGAGGAGCTGGAGTAATATCTGTAATTGGAGAAGGTTTGCCAGGAGAATTCTCAGAAATGATTCGTTTAGGTTTAGCAGGAAAATCTCAGCAGGCCTATGCATTACATTATAAAGTTGCCAATTCCATAGACTATATTTTCGAAGAAGGAAACCCAGCAGGAATTAAAGCCTTGTTTGAAAAGATTGGTTTATGTGATGCAACAGTGCGTTTGCCACTAGTTGAGGCCAGTGATTCGCTAAAGAAAAAGATTTCAAGCTTTATAGATCATTTATAGACTTTAAATCGAACAATGATTAAACGAAATAATGTTAGGGTTAACTAAGGGGACAATCATCACCCAATACCTTTAACTTGACGTTCGATATCTGATACCTAAAACACGTTAAATTTTCCTTAATCCAGGGACCTAATTTTGAATTTAAGCTACCTTAGCAAAAAAATATTTTCAACAGTCATTATAAAGTATTAATTTTGCAGGATGTTTAAAAAAATGAAGCAGTTAAGTATTCTTTTTACCATTGCCATTATTTTGAGTTCATGTGGTGAATACCAAAAGGCAATCAAGTCAGACGATGTTAAAGTGAAATTTGACATGGGTACTGCATTATATGAAGAAGGGAAGTACGCCAAAGCGCAACGTTTGTTTGCATTAATCGTACCTAATTACAGAGGGAAGCCTCAGGCAGAGAAGTTAATGTATATGTACTCTGATACGTTTTATCAAACAGAGGATTACTATTTAGCAGCCTTTCAGTTTGACAGATTTGTAAAAGCATATCCAAAAAGCGATCGTTTAGATGACGCTTCATTTAAGTCGGCAAAAAGCTCGTATCACTTATCACCAAGATTTAGTTTAGATCAAAACGATACAGAGAAAGCGATTACAAAGATGCAGGAGTTTATCAATTCCTATCCAAATTCTGATAAGATTGTAGAAGCCAATGCTGTGATTCAAGAGTTAGAAGATAAATTAGAAAAAAAACAATTTGAGATTGCTAAGCAATTTCATAAAATATCAGATTTTAAAACAGCCATCAAATCCTTAGACAACTTTGTTGAAGATCATCCGGGGTCTAAGCGTAAAGAAGAGGCACTGTATTTAAAGTTTGATTCTGCCTATAAATTAGCTATGTTAAGTGTAGAAAGTAAAAAAGCGGAACGTTTACAAAACGCTAAAAACTATTACAATAAGTTTAAAGCTGATTATGGGAGTTCTGAATTTCTGGAACAAGCCAGCGAAAGCTTTGAAGATATAGAAAAAGAGCAAAAAGAAACCAATACTGAAGAAAAAAGTAATTCATAATTATGGACATTAAGAATAGCAGTGCACCAACAACTACGACTACGTACAACAGAAATGAAATAGATGCTCAAACCGAGAACATCTATGAAGCAATCTCAATTATTGCAAAAAGAGCAACTCAAATCAATACCGAAATTAAAAAGGAATTGGTGAATAAATTAGATGAGTTTGCTACCTATAACGATAGTTTAGAAGAAGTTTTCGAAAATAAAGAGCAAATTGAAGTATCTAAGTTTTACGAAAGATTACCAAAACCTCATGCTATTGCAGTAGAAGAGTGGTTGGGAAATAAAATCTATTACAGAGACACAAACAAAGAGGAAGAACAAAAATAATTTTTCTTCATGTCTGTTTTAAGTGGAAAGAAAGTCCTGTTAGGTATTTCAGGAGGAATAGCTGCCTTTAAAACAGCTGCTTTAGTCCGATTATTTATAAAAGCTGGTGCAGAAGTCAAAGTAGTCATGACGCCTGCTTCAAAAGATTTTATTACACCTTTAACCTTATCAACCCTATCCAAAAACCCTGTCTATTCTTCATTTACAGATGAAGAAAATGAAAATGAGGTTTGGAATAATCATGTCGATTTAGGCCTTTGGGCTGATTTGATGATTATTGCACCCGCAACGGCGAATACACTGTCTAAAATGGCAACGGGTAATGCCGACAATTTCTTAATTGCTACCTATTTATCAGCTAAATGTCCGGTTTATTTTGCTCCGGCAATGGATTTGGATATGTATCAACATGGATCGACTAAAAAATCGATTGATACTTTAGTTGGCTATAGCAATCATTTTATCCCTGCTACTTCAGGAGAATTAGCAAGCGGATTAGTAGGTGAAGGGAGAATGGCAGAGCCTGAAGATATTGTAGCTTTTATTGAAAAAGATGTTCAGGATAAATTGCCGCTAAAAAACAAAAAAATTTTGATCACTGCTGGACCAACCTATGAAGCTATGGATCCTGTTCGTTTTATCGGAAATCACTCTTCAGGGAAAATGGGGTTTGAACTAGCTAAAGTAGCCGCTAATTTAGGCGCTCAGGTGATTCTGGTTTCTGGGCCAACAAAGGAAACAGTAGCTCATGGTTTGATTACAGTTATCGCTGTTGTCTCTGCGGAAGAAATGTACCAGGCTTGTCATCAACACTATGCTGATAGCGACATTGCGATATGTGCAGCTGCAGTAGCAGACTACAAACCTGCTGAAGTAGCCGATCAGAAGATCAAAAAGAAGGGTGATAACATGGTCATTCAATTAGAAAAAACCAAAGACATCTTGGCATCACTCGGTGAACAGAAAAAACATCAGTTTCTTGTAGGTTTTGCTTTAGAGACTAACAACGAGTTGGAAAACGCAAAAAGTAAGCTAAAACGCAAGAATTTAGACTTAATTGTATTAAATTCGTTACAGGATAAAGGAGCTGGTTTTGGTAAAGCCACGAATAAAGTAACTTTAATTAATAATAAAGAGCAAATAGAAGCGTTTGAATTAAAGTCGAAAACTGAAGTAGCTCAAGATATTTTTAATACCATACTGAAAGCACATGCGTAATTATATACTCA
Organism: Flavobacteriaceae bacterium; assembly: GCA_013214425.1. Taxonomy (GTDB): domain Bacteria; phylum Bacteroidota; class Bacteroidia; order Flavobacteriales; family Flavobacteriaceae; genus DT-35. Next base: position 3,762 of record JABSPN010000163.1, read on the forward strand.
CATTATTAATCGTTTGTTTTACGGGTTCAATGACTGCTCAGGAATTGAATTGTACCGTTATTGTCAATGCTGAACAAACAGGACAAACTCAGATTAGTATTTTTAAAACATTAGAGAAATCTTTACAGGAATTTATTAATCAAACTACCTGGACCAACAAGGTTTATGCTCCGCATGAACGTATTGATTGTTCTATGATGATTACCGTTTCTGAGTATGAGTCTGATAGATTTTCTGCTACGCTACAAGTGCAATCATCAAGACCAATTTATCAAACAACTTATAGTTCACCTATAGTAAATTATAATGATGAGGATTTTAATTTTCAGTATTTAGAGTTTGAAAATTTAACCTATAATCCAAACGCCAATATAGATTCAAATCTAATTGCTGTGATTTCTTATTATGTGTATATCATTTTAGGAGCCGATGCAGATACTTATAAGAGAAATAGCGGGACCGAGTACTATGAAGAGGCGAGAAAAATAGTAAATAATTCACAAGCTTTAGGTGCCAGAGGATGGAAGTCAACCGATGGTCTTCAAAATAGATTTCATTTGACAGATCAAATACTGTCACCTACATACAAAGAGTATAGAAATGTAATGTATGCCTATCATCGTAATGGTTTAGACCAAATGAGCGGGAATACAAAAGTATCCAAACAACGTATTGCCAATATCTTAAAGCAATTCAACACCATGCATACAAGAAGACCGAATTCGTTTTTGCAACGTACCTTCTTTGATGCGAAATCGGATGAAATTGTCGATATATTCTCAGATGGGCCCTCTGTGCCTATCACAGATATTGTCAGTATTTTAAAGCGAGTATCACCTACCAACACCTCTAAGTGGAGTAAGATTAAGTTTTAATTCGATTTTATTTCGACTTAAGACTAATTTTCAAAATGTCTTTTATCTTTGTGATCTTAATTAAAAGTTCACTACGTAGTTGCTTACAAATCTTATCATAAAGAATTATGCATTGATCGATGATCTGTCAGTCTCATTTTCTGATGGCTTGTCCATCATTACAGGAGAAACAGGAGCTGGTAAGTCTATTCTTCTAGGAGGTTTAGGGTTGATATTAGGGAATAGAGCCGATTTATCTGCGATAAAAGACAAGGAACTGAAATGCGTAATAGAAGCCGAATTCAACATAGTTCCTTATCGATTGAAAAAGTTATTTGAGCAAGAGGATTTAGATTATGAAGATTTAACAATTATTAGGAGAGAAATATTACCTTCTGGTAAATCTAGAGCTTTTATAAATGATTCTCCAGTTTCTTTAACTAGTTTAAAACTAGTAGGAGAACGATTGATCGATATTCACTCTCAACATCAAACCTTACAACTAACCAATAACTCATTTCAATTTGAAGTCATCGATGCCTTGGCTAAAAATGCTAAAGAGTTAACTACTTACCAGTTAGAATTGACTAACTATAACGGCTTAAGAAAAAAGCTGGAAGAGTTATTACAAATACAGAACGAATCGAATGAGAGCGAAGAGTACAATCGTTTTTTATATGAAGAGTTAGTGGAAGCCAAGTTGGACGAGTTTTGTTTTGAAGCATTAGAAGAAGACTTAGAACAATTGAGTAACGTTGAAGAAATTCAGCAGAAATTGTTGCAGGCCAACCAATTACTTTCTGAGGAACAAATGGGTGTCTTGACAACTTTAGTTGAGTTAAAAAATGCACTAAAGGATATTGCGTCTTTTTCTTCTGAATATGAAGCGTTGTTTGAAAGAGTGAATTCTTCTTATATAGAATTAGAAGATGTCTTCACAGAGGTAGAATCAGCTCAGGAAAATATTGAAGCGAATCCAGAAAGGTTGAATGAAGTCAGCCAACAGATCAATACAATCAATTCCTTATATCAAAAGCATCAGGTAGATTCGGTCGAGGCTTTATTAGAAATTCAGCAAGAATTAGAGGAGAAAGTTGGTTTGGTTTCGAACCTATCGGAAAGAATTACTGCGAAAGAAACGGAAATTGAGGCGTCGAAGAACGAGTTACAACAATTGGCTGCGCAAATTCATCAGAAAAGAGAAGATGCCATTCCGAAGTTAACCAAACAATTAGAAAAAATACTGATCAATTTAGGAATGGAAAATGCAAAGTTTGATATACGTGTCAGTCAAACCGATCAGTTTTATACAAATGGAAGCGATGAGTTAAGTTTTTTATTTTCTGCCAATAAAGGGGGTAACTTTAATGAGTTGAAAAAATCGGCTTCAGGAGGTGAATTGTCTCGCATTATGTTAGGGATAAAGGCTATTTTGTCGAAGTACAAAAAATTACCTTCCATCATGTTTGATGAAATCGATACAGGAGTATCTGGAGATGTCGCTGCAAAAATGGGCTTATTAATGGAGTATATGAGTGAAGACATGCAGGTATTTACCATTACCCATTTACCGCAAATCGCCAGTAAAGGAAATAGTCATTTTAAAGTGTATAAAGAAGATGTTGCTGGTATGACCAGAACAAACTTAAAAGCACTGAATCAAGAATCGAGAGTGTTCGAAATTGCTGAAATGTTAGGAGGGAAAGAAAGGACAGAGACAGCAATGCAGCACGCTAAAGAATTACTAAACATATAATATTACTCAACTCCCTTGTTGAAGTATGAGAGTTTTTCTACTTTTGAACTCTCAAATAACAACACAAACATACAGGATCATGTATAATTTATTAAAAGGAAAAAAGGGAATTATTTTTGGAGCATTAGATGAGAACTCAATTGCCTGGAAAACAGCAGAAAGAGTTCATGAAGAAGGAGGGGAGTTTGTTTTAACTAATGCGCCTATCGCCATGAGAATGGGGAAAATTAATGAACTGGCTGAAAAGACTGGATCGCAAATAATCCCTGCCGACGCTACGAATCTTGAAGATTTACAAAATTTGGTAGACCAGGCTATGGAAATTTTAGGCGGAAAATTAGATTTTTTATTACACTCTATTGGAATGTCGGTAAATGTTCGTAAGAAAAGAGCATATACAGATCAAAACTACGATTGGACTCAAAAAGGATGGGATGTTTCTGCTGTATCCTTTCATAAAACAATGCAAACTTTATACAAGTCAGATGCGATGAACGAATGGGGAAGTAGCGTAGCCTTAACCTATATGGCAGCACAAAGAACATTC
>JABSPN010000164.1 GCA_013214425.1 Flavobacteriaceae bacterium
AATTTTAGACTCTGATTAGATTAATGCGACAGAACTAGGCATTGAATTTGCAATACACGATACTTAAATTTTCAACTTAGAATCATATTTCAATCCGTCAATTTTAGCTATCTTAGTCAACTATGAAAGCTACCAACAAAGCCAAAGCGTATTGGAAAAAAAACTTACGTTACCTCGCCATATTACTTACCATTTGGTTTGTCGTTTCCTATGGATGCGGGATACTTTATAAAGAGGAATTAGACCAAATTTCTTTGGGTGGATTTAAACTTGGATTTTGGTTTGCACAACAAGGGGCCATCTATGTTTTTGTGATTCTTATATTCGTTTATGTAAGACTTATGAATAAACTCGATAAAGAATTCGGATACGATCAAGACTAAAACCAATCAACTATGAGTGTACAAACCTGGACCTGGATTTTAATTGGACTTACTTTTGCCCTTTACTTCGGAATTGCTATTTGGGCTCGTGTTGGGTCAACCAAAGATTTTTATGTAGCTGGTGGAGGCGTTTCTCCATTGGCTAACGGACTAGCAACTGCAGCCGATTGGATGAGTGCGGCTTCTTTTATTTCAATGGCAGGGCTCATCTCTTTTATGGGATATGATGGTTCTGTTTATCTTATGGGCTGGACAGGCGGCTATGTATTACTGGCTTTGTTACTCGCTCCTTATCTTAGGAAATTTGGAAAATTTACGGTCCCCGATTTTATTGGTGATCGTTATTATTCCAACACAGCGAGGACGGTTGCTGTAATTTGTGCATTATTAGTCTCTTTCACTTATGTCGCGGGACAGATGAGAGGTGTTGGTATTGTATTTTCTCAATTCCTACAGGTTGATATCACTCTTGGAGTTATCATCGGAATGCTTGTCGTAGCTTTCTTTGCTTTTGTAGGAGGAATGAAGGGAATTACCTACACACAGGTAGCTCAATACTGTGTTTTAATTTTCGCCTTTATGGTGCCAGCCTTTTTTATTTCCATGCAAATGACTGGGAACCCACTACCCCAAGTTGCCATGGGAAGTAAACTGGATAATGGTGTGTATTTGTTAGATCATTTAGATCAGTTACATACCAATCTCGGATTTAAAGAATATACCTCCGGAAGTAAATCAACCTTAGATGTATTTGCTATTACTTTAGCCTTAATGCTAGGAACTGCAGGTTTACCTCATGTTATAGTTCGATTCTTTACTGTTCCAAAGGTAAAAGACGCCAGAAAATCGGCTGGATTAGCTTTATTATTTATTGCTATTTTATACACTACTGCTCCAGCTATATCTGTATTCTCAAGAACTAACTTAATTGATACAGTTAGTGAAAAAAAATACACTCAAATGCCTGAATGGTTTAAAAACTGGGAAAATACAGGGCTAATTGCCTGGACCGATAAAAATAATGATGGTAAGATTCAGTATCGAAACGGAAGCGCAATTGAAGGTAAAAAACCTAGCTTTACCGAACAAAGAGGAATCCATGGTGAACGCTTAATTGCTAACAGTGCCGTTACAGAAAATGAGTTGTATGTAGATCGTGACATTATGGTGTTAGCTAATCCTGAAATTGCCAAACTTCCAAACTGGGTCATTGCCTTAGTTGCAGCTGGTGGCTTGGCTGCTGCGCTATCTACTGCTGCCGGATTACTTTTAGTCATCTCTACATCGATTTCTCATGATTTAATTAAGAAGCAAATCAATCCTAATATCTCTGATAAAAAAGAATTACTCATTGCCAGAATCTCCATATTAATCGCTATCGTAATTGCTGGTTTATTTGGTATTTACCCACCTGGATTTGTCGCTGCTATTGTTGCACTTGCTTTTGGCTTAGACGCAGCTTCATTCTTCCCTGCTATTGTTCTGGGAATTTTTGATAAACGGATGAATAAGCAAGGAGCGATTTGGGGAATGGTTGTGGGTATCTCTTTAATGCTCTTTTATATGATTCGCTTCAAAACAGGATTGTTTCTAATTATGGACCCAAGACCATCTAATGAATGGTGGTTTGGTATTTCTCCTGAAGGATTTGGTAGCATTGCGATGCTCGTTAACATCATAATTTCTATTGTTGTATCGAGATGTACTTCTGCTCCTCCTGAACACATTCAGGAATTAGTTGAAAAAATTAGAATCCCGAATGAGGCTGATAAACCAAGTGATCATTGATTAACGAATGTAGAAGTGAAAAGTGATGTGAATATCATCCAAAGGATCACTATAACTTACAACGAATTCCTGTCCTAAAATAAAACTTGGAATTGGCATCAATCTCGAAAATGTTTTCTCTGTCGGCGTTTCTTAAGTCTACCGAATTGTCAAAAATATACATCCCTCTTGCAAAGATCTCTAAACGCTTTCCGAGGTGATATTCATATTGGAGTCCAGACTGAATGACAGACATATTAATACTCTTAACTCGTTCTCCTGAATTAAGCACCATCCCATTCTGAACATTAGAGGTAAACCCATCTAAAGAGGCTAACCATTTTACTCTGTTTTTTTCTGAAATATGATACTGTAAATTAGTTCTGGGAATACCGATATTGTAAGACCATTTTTCTTTGAACTTTTTAGAATAACTAATAAAAGGTAGTGGGTATGAAAACCCTCTATTTTCTGAATAAGACACTCCAACTATTAATCGCCTTTTTTTACTTTTTTCTGATTCATCCCATTGTTTGATAAAAAGTAATTCACCTGATAGTGATTTATCTTCAAAGGTAATATCATTAGAAGTCAAATTAGTACTGAAACCCGGCCTAAATCGAATACCAAATCGCCAATCTTCCGATATTTTGGCGAGGTATCCAACGCTTAAATCCACCAAATGAAAATCATTCAACTGATTCACATCGAAAGGATAGTTTCCTTCTAATAAGTTTAGCTGGATGTTGCTGTAATCAAATCCTAAGAACAAGTATTTATCTTCCTTTAATTTAATAGGGTAATTTAAGATCGCTCTTACTCGAGTAAACTCCACATCTGAGCTACTTGGAATAATCGTATAATCTATTCTTGCGATATCATTTATTTGTGCTTTAACCGTAAAACTGATGCCGAACAAAACAAGGATAAGAATGGATAATAAAAACGTGTTTGAGATTTTAAACATTCTGACAAAATAGTCAAATTATTGACTAAGCCCAACTTATATTTCGGAAATTATTTGAACAAGAAAAGGAGTCGCATTAACTATCCCATTTAGTATTAACCTGTTCTTCATATCCCAAGGTTTTTCAAGCCAATTTTCTTAGGCATTATTTACCCTGGCATTGTAAAAGTAACACCGCTTATCGTCTATTAATTCGTAGGTTTCTGGATCTACAGAGACACATTTACCATTTAATGCCATAGCATAGCTCCAAATTGTAGCGAAAAATGTTTAGGGTTAACTTCAATTTTTTTGGTTTGGTCTGAAAAAAGTCGATATCCTTTCAGTAGAAATAAATTGTTTAGTGTACGGTCTTATATTTCTTTATCCAATTGGTAATTCCACCATCTAGATCATAGACTTCTTCAAAACCTTTTTCATGTAATTGTTTTGCAGCTTTTGCACTTCGCCCTCCTTTTTTACAATACACACAAACAGGTTTGGTTTTATCGAGTTTGTCTAGATTTTCAGAGAAATCATCGTCATAGAAATTCATGTTTACTGCATTCTTTACATAACCTGATTCAAATTCTTCTGGTGTACGAACATCTATTAATTGAACTTGATCTACCAATAGTAATGCTTGCATTTCTTCAGGAGTAATTAATGTCACTCCTACTTTCTTTATTTCTTGTTTACAAGCCAATGTAGACATCAAAAAAAGAGCTGTAATGATATATTTCATCTTTTAATAATTTTGTGGTTTTTAAAAATAAAGCAACGAAAGTGTTACAGATTCAGGAACTCACATAAACTTTAATCATTCTATTGTATGATTTTTGAATGATGAAAATTCATGTTGGTTTCATCAGCTTAGAATTTTCTCTGATTTACCCAACTTTCATATCCACCAATAAGAAGATACACTTGTTTAAAACCATTTGATTTAAACAAATCTAAGGTTTCTTTTGAAATATCTCCATTATCACAATAAATTAAAACAGATTTGTTGCGATCAAAATTTGCTATTTCTTTCACAAAGTTTTCTTTGTCGAATGGAATATTTACCGCTCCATCTAAATGATCTTGGTCATAATCATGTTTAGCGCGTAAATCTATGCATTGTACAACTTGTGTTAATAAGGTTTGCGCTTGATTTGGATTCACTCCTCTTTCGTAAACAGGCACTTTTTCTTTACAAGAGAAGCCAGTAATGATTAGCATAAAAAAGACTATTTTCCTCATTTTTTAATTGTTTTGGTTGTTGAGGAAGTGTCAAAAATTATGCCTAATAAACGCAAAAAACTATGTAATCGACAAGGGTTATTGTGCTACCTCACCTTCCCAATTCATAAAACCTCCTAAAAGGTTGTAGGCATTTTCAAACCCACACATTTGAGTCATTACAGCACAAGCTTGTGCACTTCTACCTCCTGAACGGCAGTATACGTAATAGTTTTTAGACTTATCTAATTCATTTACTCCATCGACAAATCCTTGTCCTAAATGAAAATCGATATGGATTGCATTTGGGATATATCCTTCTTCGACTTCTGCCTCTGTTCTTACGTCTAATATAAAGGCGTTATCATCTTTTGATAACTGCTCTATCCATTGCTCTTGTGTTAAATCTGCCATAATTTATGATTGTGTTGAACACGTAACGGGTTGTGTGAGTTTAATATTTGTTTTTTTAATTGCTCCAAATCCACCTTCAATATTCACTACATTTTTTATGCCATACATTTTTAATATTGAAGCATAAATAAGTGATCGATACCCACCTGCACAGTGGATGTGATAGGTTACATTTGAATTTAATTCTTTATAATTTTCATGAACCTTACTCAATGGGAAATGTAAAATCCCTTCTATATGTTGTGTTTCAAATTCACCGTCTTTACGAACATCTAACGGAGTGTGAACACTATCTGAATTAATTTCTCTTTCAAAAGCTTTAGCTGAAATAGAATCGGTTATATCTACATCAAAACCTGCTTCTTTCCATGCTTCCATTCCTCCTTCTAGATACCCTAGAGAATTGTCATAACCCACTCTTGCTAAACGAGTCACTACCTCTGCTTCTCTTCCTTCAGAAGCAATAAAGATAATTTTCTGGTCAATATTTTCAATCAAAGCTCCTACCCATGGTGCAAAGCCTCCGTTAATCCCAATAAACCAGCATCCAGGAACACTTCCAGCAACATATTCAGCAGGCGTTCTGGTATCCAAAACCAATACGTCCTCTTCTTTAGCTAATGCTGCAAAAGCAGTAGGATCTAAAGCTGTTGTACCTTTTGAAAGAACATCATCTATCTGAGCATTAACGCCTTTATTCATCGCTACATTTTTAGGAAAATATTTCGGAGGTAAGGCTAAGCCAGAAGTCACTTCACTAATAAAATCATCCTTCGTAAGGTTTGGATCTAAAGCATAATTAGTTTTCTTCTGATTCCCTAAAGTATCAAATGTTTCTTTACTCATGTTTTTACCACAAGCACTTCCTGCTCCATGAGCTGGATATATCGTGATATCATCTGATAAAACCATAATCTTATTTCTTAATGAGTCGAACAAATGTCCAGCAAGATCTTCTGTAGTTAGATCACTTTTGACTGCTAGATCTGGTCTTCCAACATCACCAATAAAGAGCGTGTCTCCTGTAAACAAAGCTTTTTCTTGGTCTTTTTCATCTACAAGCAAATAGCATGATGATTCCATTGTATGACCAGGAGTGTGCAACAATCTTAATTTAGCATCACCAATTGAAAATTCCTCATTATCAATTCCTGAATAAAAATCAAAATTCGGATTTGCATTGGGCCCGAAAACTATTGTAGCTCCAGTTTGTTTTGCTAAATCTACATGTCCTGAAACAAAATCGGCATGAAAATGAGTTAGGAAAACATACTTGATCGTAGCACCATCTTGAGAAGCTCTATCTAAATAAGGTTGTGTTTCACGAAGTGGGTCTATAATGGCAGCTTCACCGTTAGATTCTATATAATAAGTGGCCTCGGCCAAACATTTAGTATACAACTGTTCGATCGTCATATTGATACGCTTTGCTACAAAATTAAACTATTGTTTGGGATATAAAAATTATTATTTTTTTATCGAACAACCGATGGCTTTTGTCGTCTTAGTTTTAATTTCTTTTCCAGCCAATAAAGCCTCTACGGCATCTTCTACATATTTTGTTTGAACTGCAGCAGCATCTTGATAATTATCATCTATCGCACCGATATATTTTACGATATTTCCTTTATTAGATTTTTGTAACACAAACATATGTGGTGTCTTCTTAGCTCCGTACTGTGGATAGATTTTTTGTCCATCATCAAATAAATAAGGGAAAGTAAATCCTTTTTCTTTTGCACGCACTTTCATCGCGTCAAAACTATCAGAGGGATAGGTCTCAGGGTTATTTGGATTGATGGCAATCACTGGATACCCTTTTACCTTATATTTTTTATCCAAAGCGATCAACCTATCTTCATAGGCTACAGAAAACGGACAGTGATTACAAGTAAATGTAACAATAAATCCTTTTGCTTTTGGATAATCTTTAAACGATACCATTTTATCGTTTATATTCTTTAAAGAAAAATCTGTCGCAACATCTCCAATTCCATATCCATCTGACAGGACTGCTTCTTTTTTAATTTCTTCATTTTTAATTGTATTTTCAGAAATCTCTCTTGTTTCTTCTTGAATTTCTTGCGCTTCTTTTTTACAAGCAATAAGTATTACAAACACACTTAAAAAAGCTAATTTAAC
>JABSPN010000165.1 GCA_013214425.1 Flavobacteriaceae bacterium
GAAGGTCAAGCATTAAAAAATTGAGTTTAATTTTCGTCTGTCTGATTCGTGTTTGAATTCTTATTTGTCAATGCTGTAATATATTCTATGATAGGAATATCCCATGAAACACCGATTAATGTATTACTCAATTGAAAATCTTGAGTCTTCGTTGCATAAAAATTAAGGAATAGACTTAAATCCATATTATTAAAAAATGAAGTACCTAAAGCCGTACCTACCATATAGCCTCCTAATTTTTCATCGGCATTGGTCGTGTTCACTAAATTATATAACAATCCAGAAGTATAGGCACTTAGATAAAATTCAGAAAAAATAGGTTTTACCTGATCCGTTAATTTTGGCTTTTCATTATTGTTAACGTTTGTCGCGAATTGCTCTAATCTTCTTTTTTCTACATTATAGATATTGAACTTTAAACCTATTTTTTCTCCTGCAAAAATCAGATTATCCACAGGATTCCCTTTGCTATCTAACAAGGTATTGTCTTTTCCTGTTTGAAGCGTTGTATTAATTCCTAAAGTAAAGAAGAAATGAACAGGTCTATCTGAATTATTTGTCACAAACTTATCATAGAGTTCCACAATAATTTGCTGTACATTGATATCGATTTCATTATTCTCTATATCAGCATTGGTATAGGTTTGTAATAAATCAACCAAAATTTTTAAATACTGACCTGCCTTATATCCCTGAAATAATTCACTAGCGGTACTCAGTATTTCCAATCCGTTAATATAAGTATCGGCCAGATTGAATTCATCCAAACTTGTTATTAAACCTACAAATGAAGTAAAGTTTCCAATATTGACCTCAGCTAAAACACTGTGTTTAGAATTTTTCTCTCCTAGAGCTTTATTAAGCTCTTTAATATCATCTAGCGCATTATAAATCATTATAATTGTTATGGCTTCCTCAACCCTTTCCAGATTATTTAAGTATTTAGCATTTAAGTTTCCAAACTTTGTTAAATAGGCCAAGACTGGTTTTGCCTTTCGATTGATATAGTATAAATCGGCAGCATCAAAAGGTAAATTCTTAATTGTTGATGAAGATCCCGCAGATGTTGTATTAATTTGAGTACCGTAATTTGAATAGTCAAATGTCAATGTCTTATATCTTGACATCAAATCTTCAGCAGCTGCTACTAAATCAGGTACACTTAGCACATAAGCACTTAATTTTTGCTGAGTGGATTCTGTATAGTTCTGATCGGCCATATTAATAGACTGCAAATCATTATAAAAGGTACTCTTATTATTTCCTAATTGCTCAAAAGGATCTTTGATATATTCCTGAACATAATTTTTAGCTCTTGCTTTAATTGTATCAGCTTCAGCTGTTGTTTTACCTTCTAATGAATAATTAAATTGAGCCGAATAATCTGGAATAAGTTGCTCTAAATTGATGTTAACATTCTTGATGTCTTTAAGTAATGTGTAGTAGCGAAACAATAAATTAATTTCTGCATTAATTTTTATTGTCAGATCGGAAGCGTCATCTACATATGGTGACGTTAGAAACTTATTGTAAGTCGTATATAAATATGAAATATTCCCATAATTCTCCAGCTTTAAAAATCCTCTTTCAGAAACGTTTTGATTGGCTTTTAATACTGAATAAAAATAATCTATTAGCAAATCACTTAAGGTCGCATCAACTAGCTGACCGTACTCCTTTAGATTGTATTTTGCATACTCTCCTAAATATAAGGCCGCTGGATCTGATACTTTAGATTTCGGAAAAACATCAATTGCTTTTAATTCTTTACTATCCGATTTACTAACTACAGTAACTTTTGAGAGCAATGAATCTAATTGTGTATTCCCTAGCTTACCTGATGTATGTAAATAAAACTCTGAAAATCCATAGACCAAAGCAAAGTCTTCGATGTAAATCAATAATTTTTTACTCATCGAACTTTTATCAGAAACGGTCATGATATCTGTCAAACTGCTATAAGCAAAAGCATAAGAAGTAAAGTTGTTTTGATGTAATACATTAATTAAGTTTCGTTTGATCAACTCTTTCTTTAACTCATCTTGTTTTTCTGTAATAAGTTCCGATAATAATTCAACATCTATCGAACCTTTTTCAAAGATTAATCCTTGCGCTCCAACCGATAAATCAGGAGGAGATTCAACTTGTCCGAATGTCACATTAATACAAAATAGTGAAAGGCTTAAAAGTCTTATTAGTTTCATGGTTTGGTCAGTTTTTTACAAATTTAAAACAAAAACATCGGAAAAGTAAGAGTACAAATACCCATTTTAAAACGTTTTTATACCAAAAAAACCCTCCTGTTTAAGAAGGGTTTCGGCTGTTCAGCTCATCATCAAAACAAACTCTAGTTGTAAAAAATATTAGTTAGTTAATGAGTCTAAAGTTTATTTTCTCCTTGTTGATTTCTGTTGATATACTGAACATCTCTTGTGTTTTTCTGAACCGCGATAGCTGCAAATATGCTCAGAGTAAAAGACATGCCGTAGAATCCTTTTTCGCTTAACCATAAATCGGCATTCCATAATCCGATGATAAGTAATAATATTGATGCAATAGTAGTGAACCAACTAATCCCATAATAGATATCGGTTACTGGGATATTCTCTAGTTTATCACGAACAGCTTTTTGAACTGAGATCACAGAGAATAACCCAAATAATAGTACCGTGAAATAATATCCTTTTTCATTGAGCTCCATTTCTGCATTCCATAGTCCAATACAGTAAGAAACCATACCGACTAATAAAGCTAACCATGCTGCTCCAATAAAAGCAGCTGTTGGTTTTTGATCATATACTTTTACTTCCTTGTTTTGTTCAGTTTTCTTTTCTGATTTTGGAAGATTTTCTTTTCCTGTTGATGTGATTTGATAATCCATAATTTTGAAGTTTTAATGATTTTAAAATAGTGTGTTGATCATGAACCCGATCAAAAAAAGCAATACAATTGTAAGTATCGTATAGGTGCTGGTTGCTTTAAATTTTTCTTTGCTCCATTCATAAGAAACAACAACTAAAAGGACAGGCAAACCTAAAACACTTGGTATTGTAAACATCTCTCTTACTACTCCAAGCAATACATGATCAATCTTGAATTTGTACAAAATAAATTGTCCTATAAGAAAGATAAAGATTGCTGCAGTAATGATTGATAAGGTTTTTTTCATCTTGTTTTTTGTTTTGCTTACGAAACAAAGATGTAGTAGAATTACAATTCTTGAAAAACAACTTTTTAATAAAAATGACGATAAAAAAAACATAAACTAACGATTATTGCTATTTTTATGGTATATATTAACAATAAAACTGACGATTAAATGATCCCATTAAAAGAACTTTCCAACACTTTATCTCCGGAAAACCAAGTTGCATTTATTCATTATTTGAAAGTCAGAAACAAAAGAAGAGATAATAAAAACCTAACCTTATTCAAATTATTAACTCAACATGATTTGGACTTCACTACTATTCAGAAGAAACTTTACAAAGATCAAAAAAAAGCCGCCTACCATGCTTTAAGAAAAAGACTATATAGCTCTTTAATTGATTTTATAGCCAATAAAGGTATGGAAGAAGAAAACTCAATTGAGATGCAGATTATTAAGTTAATTATCGCTTCAAGAAACCTTCTTCAACAAAAACAATTCAACATCGCACAAAAAATCTTGAAGAAAGCCGAGAAAAAAGCACAAGATCATTTTCTATTTACCTTATTGAATGAAATTTATCATACACAAATTCAATATGCTCATGTTTTTCCAGAAACAGCATTAGAACATCTCATAGAAAAGTTCAATAAAAATCACCAAGAGCACCTCAATGAAGAAAAATTAAATATCGCATGCGCTAGAATTAAGAATAAACTAAACGACTTTATAGCAGAAGGAAAAAAACTAGATCTCAATGATTTTTTAGAAAAAAATTTAAAAGAAAGTAACATTTCTATCGAAACCCAAACCTTTAAATCATTATATCAATTAATCAGTCTTGCTAGTTTATCAGCTTTTACCTCAAAAAACTATTTAAGCATTGAAACTTTTGTCATCAACACTTACAATAAAATAAAGTCACACAAAAGCAATCAAAAGCAGCTGTATTATCATATTCAAATCAATTATTTGATTGCCAATATGTATTTCAGAAATAAAAAATTTCAACTGGCAATTGAATTTTTAGATAAAATGGAAGAACAAATGAAAGAGAGAAAAAGTCAATACTTTAAAATTTTTGATTTAAAACATAAAAATCTTCTAGCCTTAACTCATAATTATTCAGGAAATATCGAAAAGGCCATTCAAATTGCCGAGACGGGTTTAAAAAAAATAACTTCAGATATTGAAACAAAACTTGACATGCAATTATGTTTGGTCATGTATTACTTTCAAAAACAAGAATTCAACAAGGCCAATAAAATCTTGATACAACTTTATCATACTGACAAATGGTATGAATCCAAAACTGGAAAAGAATGGGTCATAAAAAAAAGCTTGATAGAAATCTTACTCCATATCGAACTCAATAACATAGACATCATAGAATCCAGATTAATTAGCTTTAAAAGGAAATACTATGATTATTTAAAGAAAATCAAACAATCACGAGTGATCACATTCCTATCATTTATAGAGGAATACTACAAGTGCCCTGAAATTATTGCAACCGATAAGTACAAGCAGAAAATAGAAAACTCCTTTGTTTTTTTAGATCCAACAGAAGAAGACATATTTGTAATAAGCTTTTATTCCTGGTTAAAATCGAAGATGAAAAAAGAAAACCTGTATCAAACCACCATAAAACTAGTGAATATATACAAGTAACGTTAAGTACTGTTAAGCAGTGTTAAGAACAACTAATTAGGTTAAACTTTCGGAATTACTTTAAGTCAAAACACTGAACATTAAAAAAACACACATGAAAAAATTAGTTGTAACAGCAATTTTATTTGTCGGTTTTTCAGTATTCGGGCAAGAAAAACACGAAATAAAAAGAGGAAAAAAGCATTTCAGAATGGCTCAAGAATTTAGCCCTGAACAAATCGCAACAATAAAATCGAAACAGATGACGCTAATGTTAGATCTATCTGAGTCTCAACAAAAACAAGTTCACAAATTAATCCAGAGCAATATTAAGGAAAGAAATAAGATACGAGAAGAAATGAAAGAGAAAAAAGGAAACGGAAAACCCAATCCAGAAATGCATTTTGAAAGAATGAATAAAATGCTTGATAAAAAAAATGAGATGAAACGCTCTTTAAAACAAATACTCTCCAAAGAGCAATATGAAAAATTAGAAATAACTCGATTGAATAAAAAAAGAATGATGAAACGAAAAAGACAAATGAAGAAAAAAAGAGAGCACGATAAGGAATAGTATTTAAAGCACTTTGTTGATTCAAAGTGCTTTTTTATTCGCATTTTTTTTATACTTTTATCACTATATTAAAAATCATATATTTATATAATGAAAAAAATACTAGCACTATTAGTACTGACTTTTTCTTTAGCTATAGGAACACAAACAGCTACAGCTCAAGAAATGACCGATAAGGAGATTCAAGAATACGCTGCCGGAAAAGCAACAGAGCTACAAAAACAATTTGGTTTAAATGAAAATCAAACATCTCAAGTTCAAAGAGCCTACTATCAAAGGAAGTTAAATTACTCTAAGTACCTAGCGGGAAAAGAAAATGATCCTAACTATAATAAATATAAAAATAAAATAGATAGCTCATTTAACTACATTGTAAAAAGAGCATTAGGTGAAGAGAATTACAAAACTTTCGTAAAAAAACAGGAAGAATAATAGCTGATCCATAAAACTAAAAAAAAGGCCTTGATTAAATTCAAGGCCTTTTTTTATTAATTCATAATTAACATTTGTTAAAATAATCGATGATTTACTAGAAAATATCGACGAAAAGCATTTTTTTACTGATAATTTTTTAAAAAAAATCATATATATTTGAGTATATTGAATTTTTAAACCAATTAATAGACAAACTAGAAACAAAAGAATAATTGCTTTTTGCCTATGACAAAAAATACGCTTTACACACTTATTATTTAAAACGACAAGCTTTACAGACAACATAAAGCTTATTCCTTTTACAACTTATTTATGATATAACACAATATCATAACCAAATTAAAATAACCCCTTAAACCCCACAAATATGAAAAGATTATATCTTGTCATAATTTTTATTTTATTCACTCTATCGGCTTTTTCTCAAACTTTTAATTATCAGGCAGCAGCTAGAGATGCTTCTGGTTATATCTTACAAAACCAAAATATAGGCTTAAGAACTTCTATATTACTTGGAGGACCCGCTGGGCCGAGTCAATACAGCGAATCACATAATCTAACGACTAATAATTACGGAATTTTTGATCTACCCGTAGGAGGCGGGACAATAATATCAGGTGATTTTTCAACAATAGACTGGAGCTTAGGAAATTATTGGCTAGAAGTATCCATAGATATTACTGGAGGTACTTCCTATACAGTTTTAGGATCTTCTGAATTACGTTTTGTTCCATTTGCTATGTATGCCGCAAGTGGAAACTCTGGCGCTCCAGGAGCAGATGGTGTAGGAATTGTTTCTACATTAGATAACGGAGATGGAACATTCACGCTAAACTATTCAGACGGATCTTCATTCACAACAATCGATCTAACAGGTGCTGATGGAGCCGATGGAGATGATGGAAATGGAATTGTTTCTACCGTAGACAATGGAGATGGAACTTTTACTATAAACTATTCTGACGGATCTTCTTTTACAACAATCGATCTAACTGGTGCGGATGGAGCTGATGGTGCTGATGGTGCAGACGGAACAAACGGTACTGA
>JABSPN010000166.1 GCA_013214425.1 Flavobacteriaceae bacterium
AGTAAAACCAGTATTGGCGTATTGTTCATCTTTAAAAAAGCGAATATCAGATTGCTCCACCTGAATTGATGCTTCAGGAAACTTACTAGTCAACTCTTTACAGGCTTCAGGAGTAAACACGACTCTCCTGTCTGGTGGATTCTTTCGCTCTTTAATTACAGCAAATTTCATAGTGATTTGATTTACGAGGCTAAAAAACAATGCGAATTTAATTAATTTTTTAAGTTTTGGAAAGGTGTTTGAATGCAATTTTATAATTTTGTAGTCTTACAATTTGGGGTCGACTGGTTTTGACAGCGAGATTAATAGGATTGTAAGCACGTCGAGTGGTGAAATAACACTCGTAAATCCCTATTTCAACTTTTTTAAACGGCGAAAATAATTACGCTCTAGCTGCTTAATATCTGAATTATAGTAAGATAAAGCCTCGTCCTACAAGGTAGGAAAGCTGGATGTCTGCTGAAAGCCCTGATTAACGGCGTTCTATTTACAGACATCGTAAAAGTTAATCTAGAGATTGAGATGTTTCGACTCTTTTTCGAAATTTAAGAAACTAAGTAAATCGTTGGCAGTTTCAGGTCTATCGATTTAACGAAAATAAAACTGAAACTAAGCGTGTAGAAAGCCATTTTGTTACTTGTTTGGACCCGAGTTCGATTCTCGGCGACTCCACAACAACATCTTAAAACCTCAGTATTTACTGGGGTTTTATTACTTATCTAATTGTCTTGAGTAGTTGTTCTGTTTTTTCGAGCACTTATGAAGCTCTTGACAAAAAATATCATCGCCATAATTGTACTTAAAATCATTACGGTGACACGAATCAACGCTCCATTGTCTTCTCTGGCCATAGCCCCCATAAAAGGTTTAATCAGACCTATTAGGACAATCAACGTGAGTAATACAGCAATGTGGGCTATAATTTTATTTTCATTCTTAACTCCACTGTTTAGAATCAATAACACTACTCCTATCACCGTTGGAATTAATGCTGTAAGGGAAGGAGAGTCTGACGAAAAGTACCCCCATAGGGATAATGCGATAAGAACAACTGCATTTGTTAAACTTGCTATATGTGCTTTCATTTTCTAGTTAATTTATTTATGATATTCAGTAGTAAAATTAATAATCATTGTTAAAATGATCTAATGGCAGACAACGTTTGTAAGTCTCCCTAAATTATCTACGTTTGAACAGGTCTAAATATAGTGTTTTTATTTTATTTAAACACGCTATTTGACTTTTAAACCCTTCGAATTACAAGTCCAAATCTTGGGCATATTTATCAGAACTCGATTCTGTCACATTAATTCTGTTATTCTCCTGCATACTTAATTTTGATGCTGTAAAACTAACTACATAAACAACATTATCGCTATCCTCCTATCATCATAAAATAAGTAGTATGTTTTAAACTAAGATTTAACCTAAGCTATAGAGATATAGGAGAGTTACTTCAGATTAGAGGAGTTAATGTAAATCCATTCTACTATTCAAAGATGGGTGTTTAAATATCTTATCTCTTTAAAAAAAACAAACCCCAAGAAAATTCTTGGAGTTTGTGTGTTTGAGTAGAAAACAACCATATTTATTACTCACACATAGTTTTACTGTTAAAATTGTTGCCCTTTTCCAATATTAGGATATAAGATATTGTTTAAGTCTGTGGTTTGAATTTGTCCATTCATATCTAAATCTGCATTATCATAACTACCACTTCCCAATAATATAATAACCCCACTAGCATCAGCAGTTTGTATTTGTCCGTTTTGATCATAATCTCCTGAAATCATTGCAAAAGTTCCATTTCCTAGGTCATATACTGCATTAACACCTCCAAGTACAGTTGCTGGGGAAGCCGATAGATCTATAGTATTTGTACTACTTGCTAATGCTATAGTATTAGCAGACATAATCCCTAAATGATTTCTATGATGCAATGCTAAGTAATACGAACCTGGATTGGATGTTAAGGTTACTGACGAAACTCCATCAATATCAACAACATCCCCATCTCGTTGCAATAACACTGACCTAGATTCAACAATGATTGAATTATCGTTTCCATCACGTAACTCTAACCAAAGCCAATCAACGATATCATCATCCATTATTCCCGAGCCACCAGTTCCTCCAGTGTTAAATACAGAATTAGCACATGTAAGTGCGTCAGTATAAGGTGAAATAGTAGACAAATATGCTCCTGTTCGTAAATCATCTCGCATCAAACTTTCTTGTCCAATTATTGGGTTCATTGCTGCTCCTTGTAAATAAACTTTTGGAGCGATACTTAGATTTGAAACTGAAAATTCATAACAGCCCATATCTACTGTTGTATTTTCAATACGAGTATTACCTGCTAAATCTGTAACCACTCCAGCTGGAATTTTACTATTATCGCCTGCATCTATGGCTGGAGAGCCAGACTGTAAGGTAAAGTCGCCATTTGCAGCATCTGTAAATAAGGGATCTGAATTAGAGGTGTTTATTAAGTTACCTGCACTTATATTTGAAAAATCATCTTCAGCTATAGAATTATAAACAACAATTTGATTCACCGTACTGTCATGTCCTGCACTGACAGCTAGAGTCGTGCCACTTCCGGCTCCGGTATTGTGATAAGAAATTATATTCGATAAAGTAACATTATGAGTTCCATTCCATCTACCTAAACTTAGGGTTCCTCTTTCATAAACACCTGATTGTGTTCCGATGTCTATATTATTAGCAAAAGTAGAATTCACAATATTAGTCGTAACGGTAGAACCCGAACCATAGGCACGAATCCAAACAGAACTTCCCGTATAACTTAAAAAACTACCATTGTTTTTAGAGGTATTATTAGAAAATAAGCTATTTGTAATCGTTACATCTAAGGTCTGATTTGTGTTAGTATAGGAATACAATCCCGATCCATAAACAGCGAGGTTATTATCAAAAATGGTATTGTTTATAGAAATGGTTCCACTAACATCAAATTGAGCAAAAATTGCACCTCCAGTTTTACCGCCTACATTGTTTTTAATAATACAATTATTTAGAGATAATGTATTCGCCGTAAAACTCTTATATATTGCACTTCCTCTTCCTAACTCACTATTTGTTGTAGAATTAGCATGCCCATCTTGAATAGTTAACCCATCTAACTCTATTCCGTTAGCACTTAAAGTAACAACATGATAAACATTCTCAGATCTTGTACTGGTAGCATAATCTACATCAGTATCATCTCCATTTAAATCGCCACTTAAAATTGTGGGATTTGCTATACTATTTCTCTGATATATAGTGACTTCTGTTCCATTAAAGCCACCATATATTTTCAAATCGTTTGTTGAAATATTAAAGGTATTGGTTCTATTTCCTGCTGCTGGGGTATAAACACCATCTGCTATCCATATTGATTTATAAGCACCCACGTTATTTAAAGCGGTAGATAAATCTGTATAAGCATTTGCCCATGAAGAGCCATCATTAGCTCCTGTAGCATCTTTATCAACATAAATTGGAAGTTCTTTAAAGGTGACGTTTATGGTTTTCTCAGAATCCATGGTAATGGTTAATGGGTTTGTAGTGCCTGTAGCATCACCACTCCACTCATAAAATGCATATCCAGTATCAGCTATCGGCGCTAAAGATAACACCGTATTTTGTTCAAATAACGATTGGCTATTCATAAAATTTCCAGCATTTTCAATATGACCGTTTCCTATAATATTTATTGTTAGTGTAAAACAGGTGGAAGTACATGATTGTTCATATGGTCCCATGTCAACAGTTCCGTTATAAAATCTAGGATTACCGGCTAAATCAGTAGTGATATCTGATGGTACTTTTGCTCCATCTCCTCCATCTATTGCTGGAGAACTCGTTTGGAGTGTAAAATCGGCATTTACAGGATCTGTAAATAATGGATCTATATTACTCGTATTAATTAAGTTAGCTGCCGCTATTGTTGAAAACCCATCTTCTCCAATACTGTTATGCACATAGATGTTCTGTCCTAAATTAGTATGTATTTGAGCAATTGATTTTGCTATATAGCCTCCAGCTGTTGTATTACCCCAAAAAATACAATTTGCCACTTCTCCATTTAAAGTGCCGTTAGTATATCCCATACCAACAGTGGCTCTATTAGAATTATTTAAATTAGGTGCAGTTCCTGTATCTATGTTATTGTAGTAGGTGTTATTAATTAAAGAACAATTCATTATGGAGTTGCTTCCATAAGCTCTAAACCAACCAGAACTTCCAGCATATCCAAATAGTGTACTGCTGTTATCTTTAACTTCATTATTATAAAAAAGCGAGTTAACTACTTCTATATTTGCAGTAAAATTATTTCCTGTATAGCTGTAGATTGCTGTTCCCCATCTTGCTAGGTTATTAAAAAATGTATTATTGTGAATTTTTGTACTACCAGTAGTCTCATATCTTGCAAAAACACCAGCCGCACTAGCAATTGCAATATTGTTTTTTATAATACAGTTATAAATATTTAAGTTATTTATACCATAGCCTTTAAAAATTGCACCTCCAGACTGTTGCTCTGAAGTAACTCCATTTGCATGTGCATCAGAAATGGTAAATCCATCTATTGTTGCATTGTCTGCATTTATAGTTATGATGTTATATGAATTATCATTTCTTGTAGTGTTAGAGAATTCAATAACTGAATTATCATCATCTTGTAAATCACCTGACAATATAGTCACATTAGTCTTAGGATTACGTTGATCTAAAACGGATTCAGTGCCATCAAAGCCACCATATAGTTTTACATTACTGTTCGTGATATTAAAAGATAAATCTCTGTCTGAAGCATGTGGTTTGTATGTTCCTTGGGCTACCCAAATTTCTTCATCATTGACCATATTTGAAAGAGCATCTTCTAAATTTGTGTAAGCATTAGTCCAAGATATACCATTATTATGTCCAGTAGCTGTGTGATTAACATATATTCTTCCTATTGTTCGAGTAGTTGTAAAAGCTACTTCAGATGACCATAAACTTGAATTGCTTGAACATTGTTCTCTAATATAAACATGATAATCTGTAAATTCATCCAAACCATTTATAACTGTATTCCCACTAGATATTCCAGTTAGAATTGTAGCAGAAGAAAAAGGCTCACTAACTTTATGATAAGCAATCCCAAAAGTGCCAGACTGAGAAATATTGATTGTAGCTTCATTATTTGCAATATTAGAAACCGATAAAATTGTGTTATCAGTATCACCTATGCAATATCCATTATTAGTTGCTATATCTTCAATTTCTGTATTTGTAAGCAACCTATTGTAAAAATAAATATCATCCACAGCATCTAAATAACGATTGTCATTGGGTAAATTATTATTTCTGTTGTTTGCAATGGTCACATTTCCAGAATTCATCCAATTGGTGTTACTTACTGATTGTAATGAAGTACCATAAATTGTATCTACAAACGATTCAGTAACTAAATCAATATGGAAATCAATATTAAAAGTATGTCCTCTTAATACATTTGCAATATTATATATTCTATCAAACTCTATACTAACAACTATATGATGCCATTCACCATCAGATATGTCAGTATTAGTTAAAAAACTAAATGATCTCCATGTCAATGGGTATCCTATTGGCGATCTCTCGTGTGTACAAGAAATCCCCACTTTACCATCTTGTAAAAAAATAACCAAACCTGATATATAAGTATTTGGATTATTAGATTGTGGAGGTGATTTATCATCTATAATAGTTCTTATATTGGAATCGTTTGTTGTTGTTTTAAGCCAAAAACTTATTGTTAGATCGTCAGATAAGTAATTTATATCTGGACGTGTTAGGTGATCTGAGTTTAAATTGATTGCATTTGAATTTGATCCAAATCTATCTGAAATGTTAAGTAAAGCTGAACCTGTTTGTACAAAATCACCTCCATTTATAGGGTCTGATAAACTTCCATTAGTAAACTCATATTGACTGAGTAATCCTGAAGTTGGAATCTGAGCATAAGAAATAATACTGAAAAATAATGCTACTAAAAATAATCTTGTCTTCATAACATAAATATATTTACATAAAATATTCACTAAAGTCTCCAAAAAGGGTCAAACCAAACTAAATGGACTTCTGAAATACCGATATGAACTGCTAAGGATGTGTTTAAACAGATCATGTACGTATTTTATTATTGGTTTATTGCCTTAAAACTGTTTTTCTTTACCTATGTTAGTTGTTATTATATTATTAATGTCAGTGTTTTGAATTTGTCCATTTTCATCAAAATCATCTGAAAACATGATAAATATTCCTGCACCTAAATCGACAACAGCATTAGTTCCTACCAAAACAGCAGTGCTAGATGATTTTAAGTCTGCAGAAGTAGGTCTTGAATTAAGTGAAGCAGAAGCGGTACTTAAAATAGGAATATGATTTCGATGCTTGATTAATTAACATACTGAATTCCAGCAAACTAATAAAATTATTCTTGATTTCATATCTGGTTATTGATTAATTACTAACCAAAAATCTTGATCAATGCTAACGGAATATTTACTTGACTTGCGAAATCAGTCGTTGAATTGCTACAATGTTCTTTAAAACTAATAAAGCATTAAAAACAAATAGAGCTCTTCTAATGAAGAGCCCTATTTTGCTCAATATTTACGCTGTTATAAGTTACGGACTATTGTTAAGAACTCTTCTTTTTTGTCTTTGGAAATTGATACCGATTTATCATTATCCATAACAATGTAACCTCCGTCTTTTTTAATGTATTCTTTTATAAAAGAAAGGTTAATTAAGAAAGACCGATGGGGTTTGTAAAACATAGGTTGCCCTCCTAATAATTCAACAAAATGC
>JABSPN010000167.1 GCA_013214425.1 Flavobacteriaceae bacterium
CTCCTCCTATAGAGTTGTTAGATGAATATAATAGCATAATAACTGGGGAGGCTGATAAGCGATTCGATAGAGTTTCTGGAGTTAATTTAACTTCAAATCTGAATAGTAATAATGAAGAAGATGAAGGAGCTGAAGTAATAACGGAAGAGTCTTCAAATGCTCCCTTATTGAATTCATCAGGAAGTATGACCGTTACAGGAAACATATCCGATACAGACGGATTACCACTACCAACGGCCACAGTGTCGATAAAAGGTACAACGATGGGAACCACTACAGATTTCGATGGGAATTATAGTATCAATGTCAATCCCGGACAGATTTTGCAATATAGTTTTGTTGGATATGCTTCATTAGAAACAACTGTGGGAGCATCTAACACCATCAACATAACAATGGAATCAGATGATGAGCTAGAAGAAGTGGTTGTAACTGCGCAAGGAATTAAAAGAGAGAATAAAGCTTTTGGTTATGCGGTAACAACGTTGAGTGCAGATGATCTCAGACCAGGTGGTGATACAAGAGCTTCATATTATTCTTCAACTCCAAGAAGAGAAAGAAATAAAGAATCTAAGAAAAAACTTTTTGTCTCGAAGAGAAAAGTAAACGAACCATATATGATAGGAATCGTTGAAGAAAAGGATATTAAAAAAGCGTATAAGATCTATTTGACCAGAAGGGAACTAAATAAAGAACAGTTAACGTACTACATTGATATGTACGATGTGTTCAAAGGGAAAGATATAGTCCTGGCTGAAAGAATCTTATCTAACATTACAGAATTAGACCCAGATAATTATGAGTTATTAAGAGCTTATGCTTATAAATTGGAAGAAACTGGGGATTTTGAATTAGCAGAGTTTATGTTTAAGAAGATTTTGAAATTAAGGTCAGAAGATTCTCAATCTTATAGAGACTTGGCTCTGACTTATGAAGCACAAGGCAAATACGATGAAGCGGAGACGCTATTGGCAAGTATTGTTGATGGTTCGATTTATCAAGATCATCCAGAAAGAAGGCGCTTTGAAGGTCTGGAAATTATTTCAAAAAATGAATTAGTAAGCTTACAAAATAAGTTGAAGAAGCAAACAAAAGGAAAGACTTATGATGTAAGAATAATCATCGATTGGAATCATAATGATACCGATATTGATTTACACGTAATCGATCCTAACAGAGAAAAATGTTATTACGGAAATAGAAAAACAGCTATAGGAGGAAAAATGTCTAGAGATATGACTCAAGGTTTCGGACCCGAAGAATATACATTAAAGAAGGCTAAGGCAGGAGAGTATTATGTTAAAGTAAACTATTTTGGAGATCGTTATCAGAAAATTTCAAATCCAACTTTTATGAAAGTGACGATTTTTAAATACTACGGAACAGATAAAGAACAAAAAGAAATTAAAGTAGTTCGCTTAGACAGAACGTATAAAAATGAAATGCTGGCTAAGCTAGTTTTTTAAATTGGGATTTTAGTTAAAAAAGAAGCTCATTAGACTCAGTCTTTTGGGCTTTTTTAATGCATCATTCCTTCATTCTCTCATTGATTCATTAACCCATTAATTCGTTCCCTCACCCAAACGACCACTTCCCTCAATCTAGGTTTTATAGTATACAATTAATGACGAGATTTGGAATAAGATAATTAATAAGTGGCCAATCAACGTAGAGATACTTTGACTTTTGTAACTAACTGGCAAGCAATATTTGAGATTCTATAAGCATGTCTCCCTATTAGGATTGGTCGCTTTCATAACCAAAACTATACGAAGATTGTTTAACCAAAAAGAGTGATTATGAGAAAATTTTTCGCACTATTTATGCTTAGCTTCGTTGTATGTCAACTGCATGCTCAAGAAGTACCGACTTTAACAGTTGGAGGAGAAAAACAGAGAATTAAATCTCTGGATATGAATGTTACACTCATAGGGAATAAAGCAAGGACGACCTATGATGTTTTATATTTTAGTCCTACTACAAAGTCAAATTCTGGAGAACTATCAGTGGCATTAAGACCCGATCAAGTTTTGGCAGGACTGGCTTTTGATTTAACCGGTACATTTCAAGACGCCGTTGTGGTAGAAAACCAACAAGGAGGTGTCTTTACCAACGCTGTACTTAGAAAAGGTGATCAAGCGATTAAAATAACGCAATCTGGGAGTAGTTACAGGGCAGTAATACCAGAAATAAGTAGTAAAGGGTTGCATCACGTTAAATTATCTGTAGATGAGAATTTAAGTGCATACAACATGAATCTTCCGTTACGATTTAACGATAAACTGGATAAGTTTTCTATTCAAATCAATGTGTTGGATCAAAAAGGAGAACCAAGTATAAATACTACAAAATTAGAAGGCTTAAAGTTTGTGAAAACAGGAGCAAATTATGTATTGACTCACTCCGATAGAGAGGTGTTGTTAAATACAAGTCTTAACATTCAGGTGCCAGTTCAAATAGGAGATGAAAAGGTAGCTACTTATGAGGATTACGGACTTATTTACAAAGCTTTGTCTACTAAAAGTAGAATAAGACCTGGAGCTAAATCAGTTGATTTGTATTGGGACGTCTCTTATTCTATGAGAGATAGAGACCTTACCAAAGAGCTACAACTTTTAGATGAATATTTCTCAAAAACTAGAAACACGAAAGTCAACCTAATCCAATTTAGTAATGCAGTAGTAAAAGAAGATTCGTTCCAGATTTCTGGTGGAGATTGGAGTCAATTAAAGTCTGCATTAAAAGCCTCAGTTTATGATGGAGGAACAAGCTTCGATAAGTTATTTACCAATTCAAAAGGAGACGAGATTTTGTTGTTTACTGATGGAATGAGAAATCTAAGTGAGTTAAAAGCTACTTCAGATAAGCCACATTACATTATTAACAGTATGGGAATGGCCAACAATAAAAGATTGGAGGATATAGCAGCTTCAACAAATGGAGTCTATGCTAACCTGAATAATAAAAGTGTTAGTGATGCGATTTCAGCAATCATGAATCAATCCTATTCATTTTTAGGATATCATACCTCTAATGATGCATTAGAAGTGATTGCCGAAGCTGCGGTTTCAGAAGATTTTTCAGTGGTGATTAAGAATCTTACAAAAGCTGAAACAATAACATTACAATTTGGCTACGGGAACGAAGTGACCGACACGTATTCAATTCAGGTTTCACCAAATCAGAATACTTCAGGAATGGCTAAAACACGTTTCGGGCAAGTAAAAATGACTCAGGTAGAAAGCGAGGCAGATAGAATTGCTATTGCAAAAGCAACATCAGTTATGACTCCTGAAACTAAGTTAGTTGTATTGAATAGTGCCTGGGATTATGTAAGCTACGGAATAACACCACCCTATCATTTAAATACGGCATATAGAGATGTAGTGAGAAAAACAGCTGGATCTAAGGTGGTACAGAATGAAGAACAAATTGATACTTCTTTTAGAGAAAAAACGGTTACAGGAAAAGTAATTGATGATGAAGGAATGGGGATTTACGGAGCTACCGTTAAAGTAAAATACACATCTAACGCAGTGATTACAGACGATGAAGGTTTCTTTAAGATCAATACAAAAAAAGGAGATGTTTTGTCCTTTTCAACATTAGGTTATGGAAGTGAAGAAGCTCGTGTAGGGGATTTAAATGTTATTAATGTAGCCATGGGCTATGATGAAGAAGATGAAGCTGGAGGTTCATCAGGTGGTTTTGAATTAGACGAAGTTGTAGTGAATACAGCTGGGCACATCAAAAGAAAAGATAAAGCTCTTGGTTTTGCAGCAGAAAGTCTTGATGCTGATGTGATTGAAAGAAAACCTATAGGAGATATCTCAAGAGTATTAGAAGGAAAAGCTTCAGGTGTTAACATTACACAAACAAGTGGATTGTCAGGTTCTGGTACTAATGTGATCATTAGAGGATATTCTTCAATTAATGGAAATAATCAAGCATTATTCATTGTAGATGGAGTACCATTTAGTAATGATACTAATGCAACTGGAGGAGCATTTGCCGGACTAAATGGTTCGAGTAGAAGTTTGGATTTAGATCCGAATAATATTGCGAATATAACAGTGTTAAAAGGATTAGCAGCTACAACATTATATGGTTCTGAAGGTAGAAATGGAGTAGTACTGATTACAACAAAAACCGGCAGATACGGTCATAATCCAGAAGTTAGAGATGCTTTAGTGTACATGCATGATGTGAACTTGAAATTGGTTAATCCTGATATCAAAACGGCTTATATGAATGAGTTAAAAGACACTAAAAATGTTAAAGATGCTTATAGCACATACTTAAATCAGAGAGAATCATATATGCAACAACCAGCTTATTTCATCGATGTATTTGAATATTTCAAAATGGTAGATGAAGAGATTGCCTTGAGAGTGTTGTCTAATGTGGCCGAAATCTATACTGCTGAAACAAAATATTTAAAAGCTTTGGCTTATAAGTTAGAAGAGCAAAGTCAGCATAAAATGTCAACATTTATATACAAGCAAATAGCAACATTAAATCCGAAGAATGTCTTAGTATGTAGAGATTTAGCTCTTGCATATCAGAACTTGGGAGATTACAAAAAATCTGCAGAAATTTTAGAGAAAGTTAATCAGCGTATTTACGATGATGAACAAGCGGCTAAAGTATTAGCACCAGTATTAGATAAAGAATACAATAATGGTAAGCGTTTGGCAAAAGCTGCAGAGCATGAATATGTAAAACCTTATAACGATCTTAGAATTGTAGCAGAATGGAACAATGACGCAGATATTAACTTAAGAGTAATCGATCCTAAATTAGAAGAATGCTCGTTTGAAAATGAGAAAACAGTGATTGGTGGAAAAATTGCATCTAGCATCCAAGGGCCAGAAGAATTCTCGCTAAAGAATGCAGTAAAAGGAGATTACTACGTGCATGTAGACTATAATTCGGCAGTAACTACAGAACCTACATATTTAAAAGTAACTATGTATAAAAACTATGGTTCAAATCAAGAAGAAAAAGAAGTGAAAGTCATTAGACTGGATAACAATTATGAAGCTGGAATGCTCGCAAAAGTAAGTTTTTAGTTTTGGTTGTAAAGAGGTCGTGGAGTACATATCCGCTGCGGCCTCTTTCTTTTTTATGTTGATAATCAAGATTTTGTGTAATAAAGTGAGCTTCTTTACGTTCTAGGTTAACTAAATCTATGACTAAATACATATAACCTAACTTAAAACGACGCTCTATGAAAACTTTTATTTTGGTGTTGGCGCACTTGCTAACCCTATTGTTGCATTCGCAAAATTCGTCAGAGACAAGCAATCCTAAAACTAATGATTCCCTAACAACTCAATCAGTTGTAGAAAAGAAAATCAAGACCATTTCTTCAAAAGCTCAAGATGTTTTTGACGTCATTATTGATGAATTAATCGCTACAGATAAAACTCAGATTAAAAACATCACGTTTCTGGTAGAAGTAGGTTCATTCCAATCAGCTTCAGAAACCAAAGTACTACTTAAACAAGGGATACGAGTTTTGGCCAAAAAACTAACACCTAATGATCAGGTAGCCATTGTTACCTATGGTAAATCCAGTAAAACTTTAATAACGCATACACCATTATCAAGTAAATCAGCAATAATCAAGGCGATTAACAGACTTTCAATAGAAAGTACTCAGGTAAGTCTTAAAGGAATTGAACAGGCTTATAAACTAGCTGAAGATAACTACAATGAAAAAGCTGAGAATATCGTTGTCTTGTTAAGGGACGATGCAGAATTTGAAGCAGAAGATATTGCTACAGTTGCTGTGGATAATTTGGATACCAGACAAGCTGAAGTT
Source organism: Flavobacteriaceae bacterium (assembly GCA_013214425.1). Classification (GTDB taxonomy): domain Bacteria; phylum Bacteroidota; class Bacteroidia; order Flavobacteriales; family Flavobacteriaceae; genus DT-35. Next base: position 5,828 of record JABSPN010000167.1, read on the forward strand.
AAAAAGCAGAAAAACGCAACAATTTTAATAACAGCCATCAGTCTTATTCCTGAAATAATTAGGATTATTAAATAAGTTCTTTAACTAATCCGTAAGAAGAAAAACACTATTTTTGGCACATAGTTTGCAAAAACTGGTGTGATGAAAACAATAATTTTACATGTATTTCTTTTCTTCGGAATAATGGCAGTGGCTCAAAATGCCTCGTTCGAAGTTGCAAAAGAACATTACGACAAGGGTAACTATACCAAAGCCAAGAATGAAATCAATGCCCTTTTAGACAGTGATAAAACTACCAGAGTTTGGTTTTTAAGAACTTCTATTTATGCAGCTTTATTACGGGAAGGAAGCATAGAATCTACTAGAAGTGAGTTAATAAAAGAGATCGCTCTTTCCATGAATAAGACTAAAGAATTGGAAAAAGAAGGGACATCTTATTATACCTTAACGCATCAAAAGCTAGAATCACTTTGGAGTGATGAATTAAACAAAGGAGTAGAGAATTACAGAGCAAAAAGCTACGAGAAAGCCTATGAATATTATAAGAATGCGTTGATGTTCAAGCCAGAACATCCAGAGAACTTATTATACTTAGCCTATACCGCACAACAACTCAAAGGCTATCAGGAAGCAATTGCAACATATGAAAAATTGATAAAAATGGATAAGGTAGACGATGTATCGTATTCATTTTATTTATTATGTCAGGAAGAGAATGGTGCTACAAATGATCAATTCGAAAGATTGCTTCAAATGGGCTTAGATAGCTATCCGGGGAGTAAAGTTCTTCAGGAGAAAAAAATCAAGCATCTGTCAAAACAAAGAAAATATAACGAGTTAGAAATCTACTTAAGGGAATTGGTGAAGAGAAACCCTACAGATGAAGGATACCTGTTACAACAAGCCTTAAATTATGAAGATATTTATCATAATAACTATGAAAGAGGAAATAGTTTGGCAGCAAATGATTATTATGAAAAAGCCAGAAACACCTACTTAAAAGTAGTGAGCAGTAAAGAT
>JABSPN010000168.1 GCA_013214425.1 Flavobacteriaceae bacterium
TTTAGAAAGCAAAAGGAATTATTTGCCATTAAACTGATTCATGGTGTTAGCAATTCCACTCAACACAAACGAATCGATGATGTCTTTTGTTATGTCTACTCTGTTTTTTAGGATGTCCATCTCTTCATCAGACCATTTTCCGAGCACATAATTTACCTGTTTACCTTTTTTGAAGTTACTGCTTATCCCAAAACGGAAACGATTGTATTTAATGGTTTGTAATTTTTCCTGAATATCTTTAAGTCCGTTATGTCCACCATCACTTCCTTTAGTTTTCAATCTGATAGTATTGAAGTCCAGATTCAAATCGTCGGTAATGACCAGTAAATTTTCAACAGGAATTTTTTCTTGATCCAACCAATATTTAATGGCCTTTCCGCTCAAGTTCATATAGGTGTTAGGCTTCAGTAAGAGTACGTGTCTTCCTTTTACTTTATACACAGTTAGTTTGCCTAACTTTCTTTCTTCAAAGGTTAAGTTTTCTTTTTCGGCTATATGATTTAGCACTTTAAAACCTATATTATGTCTGGTGTTAACATAATCGATTCCGATATTACCTAAACCAACAATCAGGAATTTTTTCATGGGATCTGATTCGTCTAAGATAGTCTTGTCTGAATGAAAGAACTTCTTAAAAAAATTTAACATGCTATAAAAGTAAAAAAGCATCCTGAAAGAGGATGCTTTTTTAAATTATTTTTAGAGAAATTATCTATCTCCAGCTGGTGCATCTCCACCTTCAGCGACAGTTTCTTTAGCAGCATCCTGAGCAGCTTTCATAGCAGCACGTGATACTCTAACTTGACACACTACAGTGTTGTCTGGATGTAAGAATTTATAGTTTTCGTTTTCTAATTTAGTAACGTAAAGTTTATTACCAATTTCTAATTCAGAAATATTAGCAGTGATAAAATCGGGTAGGTTAGCTGGTAACGCTTTAACTTTTAATTTACGTAAGTTTCTACGTAATACTCCACCGGCCATAACTCCTGGAGAATTTCCTTCGATTTGTACAGGAATTTCCATTGTTACTTCTTTATCATCAAATAATTGATAAAAATCGATGTGTAAGATTTTATCACTTACTGGGTGAAATTGAATATCTTGTAAAATAGCATTAATTTTTTCGCCACCCAAATCAATCACAACTGTGTGTGCGTTTGGAGTGTAAACTAATTTAGAAAATGCAATTTCATTTGCTGCAAAATGCACTGGCTTGTCTCCTCCGTATACTACGCAAGGAACCTGTCCAGCATTACGTAAGGCCTTAGTCGATGCTTTGCCTACGCTTTCTCTTTGAGATCCGTTGATTGTAATTGACTTCATTATAAATGTTTTTTTGTATAATATCCCTTAAAAAGGGCTGCAAACATAAAACATAATATTGAATCTAAGAAATAAAGTGTTGTAAATCTTGGGGTTTACATTAAGAATTTACCGCTAATTGATTGATTCTCATGAACACTTTTCATAACATCAGCAAAAAGGTTTGCGCAACTTAGTACTCTTAACTTAGGGCTCTCCTGTTTTAATGGTATAGAGTCGGTCACAATTAACTCCTCAATTTTTGATTTTTCTAATCGCTCATAAGCATTACCCGATAAGATAGCATGCGTACAAATAGCACGTACACTTAAAGCGCCTCTTTCGATCATCATATCGGCAGCTTTGGTAAGTGTTCCGGCAGTATCAACCATATCATCTACCAATACAACATTTTTACCCGTTACATCACCAATTAATTCCATATGTGAGATCACATTGGCTTTGGCTCTTTGTTTGTAACAAATAACAACCTCGCTACTTAAGGCTTTTGAATAGGCATAGGCTCTTTTTGATCCTCCCATATCAGGAGAAGCAATTGTAAGATTGTCTAAGTTCAGATTTTTTAGATAAGGTAAGAAAATAGTCGAAGCGTAAAGATGATCTACAGGCTTTTCAAAAAAGGCTTGGATTTGATCTGCATGCAAATCCATGGTAATGATTCTTGTTGCTCCTGAAGTTTCTAATAAACTGGCTATTAATTTAGCAGCGATTGGAACTCTAGGTTTGTCTTTTCTGTCTTGCCTTGCCCAACCATAGTAAGGTAAAACAGCGGTGATATGTCTTGCTGAAGCTCTTTTTGCAGCATCCAACATTAATAGCATTTGCATGAGGTTTTCAGAAGAAGGATGAGTGGATCCAATAATAAAAACACGACGGCCTCTTACAGATTCTTCAAATGAAGGCTGGAATTCTCCATCACTGTAGGTTGAGGTGATGACATTCCCTAATGAGGTTCCAAAGGCAATTGCAATTTTTTCTGCAAGTTCTTCACTTTGAGAACAGGCAAAAATTTTAGGTTCTAATGTTGTTGTAGCCGACATAAACTTAGCTATTTAATTAGGTGTTGTTAAATATGTGGCTAAATTAGGAATTTATTCGAACCGAAAAAGTGATATGTTTCAGAATTTATTAACTTTGCCATCCACAATTTAAAAAAGGCTCGAGTGGCGGAATTGGTAGACGCGCACGACTCAAACTCGTGTTCCTTTGGAGTGTGGGTTCGATTCCCACCTCGAGTACAACTAGGGAGACATTCGAAAGATTGTCTCCTTTTTTATTTACAACACTTCTTGATATGTTGATTCCATAATGTATAGATTCAAATCCTTCTTTGAATTTTGGAGTTCGATACTTTTTTCCATCAAATTCGATTTTTTCTTTAAATATCGAACTCATTAATTTATTTTTAATCGAAATATTCCTTTGGTCAAAAAACATATTAATGTTTTGCATTAAAGATATTTCATATACTAAACATTCATTTAAGTCTTTTTGATAATTGTTGAAGTTTTTTAAATCATGTTTTTCTCCCATATTTCATTTTCAAGGTCATAAACTATACACTAACTTTTTTCTTAACTGGCAAACATTTTACTGAAGCTATACAATTATCATCTCTAGCCGCAAATGAGATTTATTACAGATGCGGATCAGAAAACCCCAGAACATTCAGCAAATCATTTAAAGCGAAGTTAGGAGTTTTACCAGGTGTTATTGTGTGAATTACAGTTTTATTTGTCTTTCAATTTGTTGATCTAATGAGATAAAAGTTTCTGTTCTTGAAACACCTTTAATGGCTTGAATTTTCTTATTCAATAGATGCATCAAATGCTCATTGTCTTTACACAAAATCTTAATAAAAACAGACCAATTTCCAGTGGTATAATGGCATTCCAATACCTCTGGGATTTCGTTTAATTGTTTAACAGCTTCTGGATTTCTCATTGCTTTATCCAGATAAATACCAATAAAAGCCATCGTGCTGTACCCAAGTGTTTTTGGATTGATTACAAACTTAGAACCAGCAATTAAACCACTGTTCTCAAGTTTTCGAAGACGTTGATGTATGGCGGCACCAGAAATTCCTATAGTTCTCGCGATTTCTAATATAGGAGTCCTGGCATCATTCATTAGGGCCCGAAGAATTTCTTTATCGATGCCATCTATTTTGATGGTACTCATAAGCTTTTAATGTCTTTTTTAAGAGTTTAAAGCGTTGTATCCTAAGTAAGGAACTTCTTGTTCGTTAAAGATAATACCAAATTCTTCTAATTCCTCAAGAATCGGTAAATAAGTTTCCTTTTTGATAGGGATTTGTACTCCAGGAGTTACGATTTTACCGTTAAGAATTTGCAAAGTAGCCATGGCTACTGGAAGCCCAACAGTTTTTGACATAGCGGTAAAGGTTTGATCGTCTCCAATACAAACCATTTTAGAATCGATCTGATATTTTTTACCATTTAATTCGTAACCAAATTTGTGGTACATGACAATCATATCCTTGTCTGATTCTTCCAGAGTCCAACTGTCCATTAATATTTTTTGAAGCATTTGTGCTGGAGTCGCATTTTTCAAACCGATTTTCTTATCAGGATTGAATAAATCTAATTCCAATAATTTATCCCAAATGATATCGTCTTGATCAATTTTTAAACTATGTCTTAGTTTTAATTCAACAGAATCGGAAGGACTATAGGGTAAAAAGGCGTTGACAAAATCTCTATAGCTCATATCTTCAGAACCTTCAATAACATAAGAATCATCTGTCATACCTAATTGAACAAAAATATTCCAGGCTCTTGAGAAACCAACTCTTCTCATAGTACCTCTGTATAAAGTAGGGATGTTTTCAAAGCCATATACACTTCTGTATTTTAGCGAATCTCTATTTGCATAAGCTTCAAATTTCCCATAACCTTCAACTTGTAAAAACTCTGTTCTTCTGAAAAGTTTGTGATACGGGATGTATTTGTAGGCACCTTCCTGAATAAATTTTGCTGCTCCACCTTGTCCGGCTAAGACAACATTTCTAGGATTCCAGGTGAATTTATAATTCCATAAATTGTTGTCACTTTCAGGAGCGATTAATCCTCCAGTAAAAGATTCAAAAAGAATCACCTTGCCATTTTTCTCTCGTATTTCATCAATGACTTTCATGGCGCTCATATGATCTATTCCAGGATCAACACCAATTTCATTCATGAACACAAGGTTGTTGACTTTAGCTTCTTCATCCAAGGCTTGCATTTCATTACTTACATAAGAGGCGGTTACCATATGTTTTTTATAGGTAATACAATCTTTGGCTACGTTAATGTGGAACCTTGCCGGTAGCATTGACACGACAATATCTGCATTCTGAACAGCTTCTTTTCTCTGCTCTTCATTAAATATGTCTAATGCTATTGCTGAGGCGTTAGGCTGATTGCCAACCAATTTTTTAGCATTGTCTAATGATAGGTCACCAATAGTGATGTGTAGATTCTCTTGAGAAGATTTATCTAAAAAGTATTGAATTAAGTTTGAGGCACTTCTTCCAGCTCCAATTACTAAAATTTTTCTCATTCGATATTAAGTTCTGTAAATTTGTAATATCACACGAATGTAGTAAAATGTTATTTCTATAAAAATTAATTTTTTAAAAACCTTGAATAGAATGAGAAAAAAGACCTTAATAACGGGTGTAATATTTGGCTTTTTAGCTGTTATTTTAGGAGCCTTTGGGGCTCATACCTTAAAGAAAATGATTACTCCTGAAATGATACAAACTTTTGAGACAGGTGTTCGCTATCAGATCTACCATGCGCTCCTTTTAATTGGGATCTCCCAGCTAAAGTTTTTAAGTGATCGTTCCTTAAAGATGATATGGATGCTTATTTTAATTGGAGTGGTGTTTTTTTCAGGATCGATTTATTTATTAGCGACAAATAATTTAAGCTCCTTTGATTTTAAAACCATAGGGATTATCACACCAATAGGAGGGCTATTACTCCTTTCTGGATGGGGTTTATTGTTGATGAAATGTTTAAAACAAGACACTTTCTAGCATACTATATATAAAAATATTGTTACTTTTGCCTTGTTAACAAAGCACAACACAACACATTAAATATGATAAGCAGCGATATGAAGACGAAAACGGTTTCGCTTGAGCAGTACGGAATTCAAAATGCTACCCCTCATTACAATCTTACTTCAGACGAATTACATGATAGTACTATAAGTAACGGACATGGAAAAGAATCTTCTTTTGGCGCTGTTGCTATTAATACAGGTGAGTTCACAGGAAGGTCACCTAAAGATAGATTCATCGTTAAAGATGAAGTGACGCAAGATAAAGTATGGTGGGGTGATATTAATATCCCATTTGATTCAGACAAATTTGATGCACTTTACGACAAAGTAACAGCATACCTATCTGATAAAGAGATTTATGTAAGAGATAGTTATGCCTGTGCAGATGAGAACTATAAATTAAACATAAGAGTTATAAATGAGTATCCATGGTCAAACATGTTTGCTTATAATATGTTTTTGAGACCTACAGAAGAGGAACTAAAAGGGTTTGACCCTGAGTGGCTGGTTGTTAATGCTCCTGGCTTCATGGCAAATCCTGAAGATGATGGAACAAGACAACATAACTTCGCTATTTTAAACTTTAGTAAGAAGATTGCTTTAATAGGCGGTACTGGTTATACAGGGGAAATTAAAAAAGGAATTTTCTCTGCTTTAAACTTTATCCTTCCAGTATATAAAAATACGCTACCAATGCACTGTTCTGCTAATGTTGGTAAAAATGGTGAAACAGCTATTTTCTTCGGATTATCAGGGACAGGCAAAACAACCTTATCTGCAGATCCTGAAAGAAAGTTAATTGGAGATGATGAGCACGGATGGACTAATGAAAATACGGTATTTAATTTCGAAGGAGGTTGCTATGCTAAAGTAATTGATCTTTCAGAAGAAAAAGAACCAGACATTTATAAAGCGATTAAAAAAGGTGCCATTCTCGAGAATGTTGTGATGGATGACAATGGAGATGTAGATTTTGAAAACACCTCTATTACTCAAAACACAAGAGTAAGTTATCCAATTTATCATATAGAAAATATTCAGACTCCTTCTATTGGAAAGAATCCTAAGAATATTTTCTTTTTAACTGCTGATGCTTTTGGAGTATTGCCTCCAATTTCTAAGCTAACACCTGGTCAGGCGGCCTATCATTTTATTTCAGGTTATACGGCTAAAGTAGCCGGCACAGAAGCTGGGATTAATGAGCCATTACCAAGTTTTTCAGCTTGTTTTGGAGCGCCATTCATGCCCTTACATCCTACAAAGTATGCAGAGATGTTAAGTGCTAAAATGCAAGAAGCAGGTGTGAATGTTTGGTTAGTGAACACAGGTTGGACTGGTGGTCCATATGGTGTAGGTAGCCGAATGAAATTAAAGTATACTAGCGCATTGATTACTGCAGCATTAAACAATGAATTAGCTGCTGT
>JABSPN010000169.1 GCA_013214425.1 Flavobacteriaceae bacterium
GTGTGTAGATTACTTTGTATCTTTTGTTCTTTTCTATCTCTTTACCAATGTCCAAAACAACTTTAAGCGCAATATCTTTCTCTTTATATCCGTTTCCTAAATTGCCTGGATCTTTTCCTCCATGTCCTGCATCAAGAACAACAACAAACTTCTTATCATTTTCATTTTGTGCAAATGAAAATGATCCAGTAACTATTATAGAAATCAGTATTAATATTACTAATTTGGTTTTCATAAACACTAATTAAGTTTAACTCAAATTTATCATTTAAAATTTTCTAAAAAGTAAATCTTCCCAAAAAATATTATGTATGTTTGACACGGCAAAAACTAAGCCATAGTTTAACAAAAATAGAACTAAAGCGGTTGCATACCAAGAACAGAAATATAGTTTTAGTAACAATTTTAACGTTGTTTATTAACATTTATTCTTTTTCTCAAGTAAGAGTTATAAAGAGTGATGGTGAAAACTCGTCTGGAACTTCTGGTCAATTCAATAGAAATGAAAACCCTAACCCAAGTGGTTTTGAGCTCCCTACCCAGGAAGTAGATTCTGTAAAAATTGATTCTACAAAGCAACAAGGCCCTTTAACAGATGTAGTTGAAAGAACTGCAAAGGATTACGAAAGAATTATAAGGAAAAGTAAAGAAATACACTTATACAATGAAGCTGAGGTGAAATATGAAGACATGAACATGAAGGCCGGACATATTATCATCAATTATACAAAAGAAGAAGTCTACGCTAAAGGAATCGTTGATGATAGTACTGGCGCCTATACTCAAGCTCCTATATTCACTCAAGGGAAAGAAGAAGTTAGACCCGATTCTATTCGTTTTAATTATAATACTCGAAAAGCTTTAATCTATAATTCAAGAACTGAGCAAGGTGATATCAATGTTAATGCTGAAATCGTAAAACGTGAAAATGACTCAACCTATTTCATGAAAGAGATGATTCTTACGACTTCTAAGAATCTTGATGATCCTGAATATTATTTCAGAATTAGAAAAGCTAAGTTCGTTCCGAAGAAAAAAATCGTTGCTGGTTTAACCAATATGTATATCTATGGTGTTCCTACTCCTCTAGGACTTCCCTTTGCTTATTTTCCTTTGACTCAGGATAGGGCTTCAGGTTTTATACTGCCAACTTTCGGAGAAAACAATCTAAGAGGTTATTTCCTTCAAAATGGAGGATATTATTTTGCGATAAATGATTATGTGGATTTAGCTGTATTTGGAGATTATTATACTAATGGAAGTTACGGATTAAGGGGAGAAAGTAATTATGCCTTACGCTATCGCTTCAGAGGAAATGTAAGTGTGCGCTTTGAACGTTTATTGAATAGTGAAAGAGGTTTTCCTGATTTTAGCGAAACTTCTGTATATAATATACGTTGGACTCATACTCAGGATCAAAAAGCAAATCCGAGTTCAAGGTTTTCTGCCTCAGTTAACTTAGGTAGTAGTCAGTTTTATCAGCAATCTGTCAATCAGTTAAACACTTCTAGTTTCTTGAACAACTCGTTGAGTTCTTCTGTATCCTATTCGAAAACATTTCAGGGTGAGCCACAAGTGAATTTGGCTGTTACTGCTACTCATTCTCAGAACACCAACACTGAAGTGATCAATATGACATTACCTACATTTCAGGCTAATGTGAGCAGAATTTTCCCTTTTGAACCTAAAACAGGAACAAAAAAAGGAATCTTACAGAATATTAACTTACAATACTCGGGAAGAGCAGAAAACAGAATCAACACCACAGATTCATTATTCTTTAAAAAGGAAATGTTTGATGATGCCATAGTAGGAATGCAGCATTCTATTCCAATAAGCACCAACTTTAAACTGGCAAAATATCTTAGTTTAACTGCAAATGCTGATTATAATGAAGTGTGGACTTTAAACACCATTGACCGCTTTTATGACGAAGATGGAAACAATGGAGCTGGTGAAGTTGTAACTGAAGATCAAAAAGGATTTGATTCCTTTAGAACCTACGGATTTAATGCTAGTATGGGAACAACCATTTACGGAATGTATGGTTTTAAAGGTGACAATTCCAGAATTGAAGCCATACGACATGTTATGCGTCCTTCGGTAAGTTATAGTATACGTCCGAGTTTTGATCAGTACTATGATACCTACGCTATTACAGCCAATGGTTTAACTCAAGAAGAAGTAGAATTCACACGTTTTGAAGGAGGGGCTTTCGGTACTCCAAATCAACGTATGTCCAGTACTATTGGACTTTCATTAAATAATACTATTGAGGCTAAAGTGAGGTCAAAAGACTCTATTGATGGTGAAGCAACTACCAAAAAAATAATGCTTTTAAACAACTTGAATTTCTCTACTTCTTATAATATTGTTGCTGATTCTTTAAAATTGGCTCCTGTAAGAATGACTGGAGGAACACAGGTTTTCAACAATAAATTAGCTATTAACTTTGGAGCTACATTAGATCCATACGCATTAGACAACAACAATACTAGAATTGATAAGTTCAATATCAATAACGGAGGAAGTCTATTCAGATTAACCAGTGCCAACCTTACCGCTAATTATGATTTTAGTAGCAAAGATTTTAAAAAGAAATCCAACTCTGGTGATCCTATAGCAGATAACACCTTGCGTAATGGAGGACGGGCAGATGACTTATTTGGGCAATCGAATGACTTCACCACATCCAATAGCAACTATGAGGATGAGGAAGAAGATCAAGATATCTCCTTGTACAATTATCAAATCCCCTGGAGTTTACGACTCGCCTATTCTGCCACTTATACCAATAGTGCTAGGCAAAATGAAATCACCAATCAATCACTGATGTTTTCTGGAAATGTAGAGCTTTCACCACGATGGACTGTTGGTGTTTCTTCTGGTTACGATTTTAAAAATAAAGGCTTTACTTATACCCAATTTAGATTTGAAAGAGACTTGTTGAGTTGGAAAATAAATTTTAACTGGGTTCCTTTTAGTGAACGCGAATCCTGGTACTTCTTTGTCGGTATTAAATCTGGTGTGCTTAGCGATATTAAATGGGATAAACGAAGAGAACCAGATCGCGCACTTTAATTTGTTTTTTTGATTTAGTATTTGTTATTTGCAACCTAAACAAACAATCAGAATGACCAAACAAATCATTTCCACTCCCAACGCACCTGCTCCTATTGGACCTTATAATCAAGCAGTTTTAGTAAACGGAAATACTTTATATACGTCTGGGCAAATCGCTTTGAATCCGGCAACTATGGAGCTTGAATTAAGCTCTATTGAAGCAGAAACAACTTTAGTTATGGAAAATATGAAAGCTGTTTTAGCTGCAGCGGAAATGACCTTCGAACATGTTGTCAAAACTTCTATTTTTATTTCTGATATGAATAATTTTTCCAGAATTAATGAGGTCTACGGAAATTATTTCGAAGACAACACTGCACCAGCCCGTGAAACGGTTGAAGTAGCTTGTTTACCTAAAAATGTGAATGTTGAAATTTCAATGATTGCCATCAAATAGCAACACATCATATTTTTATAATTCCCAACTAGAACAGGATAGACAGTTTAGATTATTTATTCTGATGATATTCAATTAATCTATCGATAGGTTTTTGCAGAAAATTTCCTGAATTCAATCGAAACGATTTTAAGGCTGCTTTTAATTCATCCTGAAGGTAATATGCGATACTGCCCACAAAGTGGATTGGCAGGTCATAAACCCTATCATGTTGTGTGATATGATTTTCTATAAATTCTGAAAAACCATTTTTTATAATTTCAGAACAGTAGGTTTCATTTTTATGTTTAATGATGAATTTTGCAAATGTCGCGAGATAAGAATTAGGATTACCAGATTTGTACAATTGCTTTTTAACATCATCTGGATTTAAGTTATACTCTTCTTTGAACATGTCGTGCAGCTTTTTAGGCATCTTGAGATAGAAGTAATCGCGTAAGGCCATTTTTCCGAAATAATTACCAGAGGCATCATCCATTAAAATATATCCTAAAGAAGGGATTTTCGTGATGATTTCATCTTTCCCATCAAAGTAACAACAATTACTTCCTGTACCCAAAATACAGATAATACCTTCACGATTATCGGATACTGCATAAGCAGCAGCAAAAATATCCTCTTTAACTGTTGTTTGTGCATTTGGAAAAATCTCTTCAAAGAGCTCTTGCATGATCTTTCTTGCTGAAACTGTACCACAGCCAGCACTATAGAAATATATTTCTTCAATTGAAGCCTCATGTTCTATAACAGCAGCATTTCCTGTTATGGTTTTATACAAGTCTGATTCAGAAAACACAGCTGGATTAACTCCTTTTGTAGTAGATTGAGATGCGATGCTTTTATCGTCATTTAAAAGTACCCAATCTGCTTTTGTAGATCCGCTATCGGCAATTAATATCATTGTTTTAGTCTAGGGTTGCTGAATATAATGTCAAATCTACTAATTTATTAGCATATCCAAACTCATTATCATACCAGGAAACTAATTTAAAGAAGTTACTGTTTAACTCGATAGACGCCTGAGTATCTAGAATTGATATTCTGGTGTCACTCACAAAATCTTGAGAGACAACTGGATCGGTCTCATACCCTAAAATCCCCATTAAATTTCCTTCTGAAGCTTCTTTCACTTTGCTAATAATTTCTTCTAAAGAAGTTGCTTTAATGGTTTTTACAGTCAGATCAACCACCGATACATCGGCAGTTGGTACTCGTAAAGCCATACCCGTCAATTTACCTTTTAATTCAGGAATAACCTTGGTTACTGCAACGGCAGAACCGGTTGATGTAGGAATAATATTATTCATCGCTGCTCTACCTCTAGTCCATTTTTTCGATGGGCCATCTACTGTTTTTTGTGTTGAAGTTGCTGCATGTACTGTGGTCATTAAACCTTCTGCTAATCCAAAGTTATCATTGATTATTTTGGCCATTGGCGCCAAACAATTTGTGGTACAGGAAGCATTAGAAACTATCGCATCAGATGCTTTCATCTCATGGTGATTCACTCCCATAACAAACATTGGAGCATCTTTTGATGGTGCAGAAATAATCACACGTTTAACTCCTTTGTCTACTAAATGGGATTGTGCTGTTTCTAGCGTGGTAAAGAATCCTGTACATTCGATTACGTATGCTGCACCTACTTGATTCCACTGAATATCAACTGGATTTCTTTCAGCTGTAACACGAATTTCTTTTCCGTTAACTATTAATTTTCCTTCTTGTGTTTCAACAGTTCCTTTAAATCTGCCGTGAACAGAATCATATTTCAATAAATACGCTAAATAATCGACATCCAGCAAATCATTAATGGCTACTATTTCTACATTATCTTTCTGAATGGCAGCTCTTAGAGCCAGTCTTCCTATTCGGCCAAAACCGTTTATTCCTATTTTAATCATTGTTTTTTATATTGAAAGTATATCTGATATTCTAAGTAATTCTTTATTGATTTCATGCTCACCTTTCATGATATTATCAATTGGCGTGGCAATAATCTCATCATTAATTAATCCGACCATAATGTCTCGTTGTCCGTCCAATAAGTATTCTACGGCCTTTACTCCTAGTCTACTTGCTAATACACGATCTAAACAAGAAGGACTTCCTCCTCTTTGCAAATGCCCTAAAACAGTTACTCTGGGGTTATATCCTGGTAAGTGCTCTTTGGCATAATCAGCCAATTCAAAAACGTTTTTACCGGTTTTATCCCCTTCAGCCACCACTACTATACTCGATGTTTTTCCGCTTCTCTTACTTCTCTTTAAAGACTCAATTAGCTTTTCTAGGTGCTGATCTTCTTCAGGAACTAAAATTTCTTCTGCGCCAGCTCCTACACCACTATTTAATGCAATAAATCCAGCATCACGCCCCATGACTTCAATAAAGAATAACCTATTATGAGAACTTGCTGTATCTCGAATTTTGTCAATAGCATCAACAACTGTATTAAGTGCGGTATCATAACCTATGGTGAATTGCGTTCCGCAAATATCATTATCGATTGTTCCCGGAATCCCCACAACAGGCATGTCATACGCTCTACTAAATACGGTTCCTCCAGTAAAGGTTCCATCTCCACCAATTAATACCATGGCATCCACCCCATTTTCTTTGAGATTCTGATAAGCTTGTTCTCTACCTTCTTCTGTTCTAAATCGGTCAGATCTAGCTGATTTTAAAAGGGTACCTCCTTTATTGATAATATTTTTAACGCTACGTGGTGATAATTCAATGTAGTCATTATCAATCATTCCCTCATAGCCTCTGTAATAACCCACACATTTTACATCGTAATAAGCACAAGCTCTTACTACTGCACGAATAGCAGCATTCATACCAGGGGAATCTCCTCCTGAAGTCATCACTCCTATCTTCTTTATTTTTTTCATCTTTTAAAACTACATTTAATAATTTCCTGAATGTCAAGTTGATTATCTAAAATTGATGTGTACAACTTAAACTGGTTTCTTGCCCTAACTAAATTCTGCTTTGGAAAAGTAATTTTATAATATTGATTTCCATTCATAAAATCTGTAAAGAAGCGTAAACCCATGATAAACGGCATTAGTTTAACTCCATCAAATAAGGAATTAATTTCTGCATCTGTAATTTTGGATTTTAAATGTAGCGAAAAACCTCGAGTAAATGCTTCAAAAAAGCTCAATTTAATTCGTACATATTGCAATTTCTGAAAATCTTCTTTTGTTCGAGTGCACATTGTTCTCACGGCATCACCAAAATCATATGCAATACAACCAGGC
>JABSPN010000017.1 GCA_013214425.1 Flavobacteriaceae bacterium
AGAGTCTGTAATCAGAAAAATCCAAAGAATAAGTAAGCCTGGTTTACGTAAATACGCAGGAGCACATGAATTACCAAGAATCTTAAACGGTCTTGGAATTGCAATCGTTTCAACTTCCAAAGGAGTAATGACAGGAAAGCAAGCGCGTAGAGAGAACGTAGGAGGAGAAGTTCTTTGTTACGTTTACTAATATTTAAAGACAAGAAGAAATGTCAAGAATAGGTAAAAGTCCAATAGCAATTCCTGAGGGAGTTACTATTGAAATTAAAGAAACAGAAGTTACAGTTAAGGGGAAATTAGGAGAATTAACTCAAGATTACTCTGATGTAACTATCAAGCAAGAAGAAGGTAGCATCGTTTTAGAAAGACCTTCTGACAATAAAGATCATAGAGCAAAGCACGGTTTATACAGAGCTTTGATCAATAATATGATTGAAGGTGTAACAAAAGGATTCACCAAAGAGTTAGAATTAGTTGGAGTTGGTTACAGAGCAAGTAATCAAGGGAACAAGTTAGACTTAGCTTTAGGGTTCTCTCACAATATTGTGATGGATATCGCTCCTGAAGTAAAAGTAGAAACTATTTCTGAAAAAGGTAAGAATCCTATCGTGAAGTTAACTTCTCACGACAAGCAATTAGTTGGACAAGTAGCGGCTAAAATCCGTTCTTTCCGTAAGCCTGAGCCTTACAAAGGAAAAGGAATTAAGTTTGTAGGAGAAGTATTAAGAAGAAAAGCAGGTAAATCAGCATAATAATTAGAAATTATGGCATTATCAAAATCAGAAAGAAGAACTAGAATTAAAAACAGAATCAGAAAAGTGGTTTCTGGAACTGCAGAAAGACCAAGATTGTCTGTTTTTAGAAGTAATAAAGAGATTTATGCTCAAGTGATTGACGATGTGACTGGTAAAACTATCGCTGCTGCATCTTCAAGAGACAAAGGTATAGATACGAGTGCTTCAAAATCAGAAGTAGCTACCTCAGTTGGAAAAGCTATTGCTGAAAAGGCTTTAAAAGCTGGAGTAGAAACAATCGCTTTTGATAGAGGTGGTTATTTATATCATGGAAGAGTAAAATCATTAGCTGAAGGAGCTAGAGAAGGAGGACTAA
This sequence comes from Flavobacteriaceae bacterium, assembly GCA_013214425.1. Classification (GTDB taxonomy): domain Bacteria; phylum Bacteroidota; class Bacteroidia; order Flavobacteriales; family Flavobacteriaceae; genus DT-35. The sequence goes on from JABSPN010000017.1 coordinate 1,111, forward strand.
AATTCTAAGAAAATATTATGTATCATAAGTACAAAAACGCAGAATTAGTAAAACCAAGTGGATTAGAACTTAAAGATCGTTTGGTTGGAGTACAGAGGGTAACTAAAGTTACTAAAGGAGGTAGAGCTTTTGGTTTTTCAGCTATCGTTGTAGTTGGAGATGAAAATGGTGTTGTAGGTCACGGATTAGGAAAATCTAAAGACGTTGCAAGCGCTATTGCAAAAGCTGTCGAAGATGCAAAGAAGAATTTAGTTAGAATTCCATTGTTCAAAGGAACTGTTCCTCATGAGCAAAAAGGAAAATATGGTGGAGCTAGAGTAAATGTACTACCAGCTGCTCCTGGTACAGGGGTAATCGCAGGGGGTGCAATGAGACATGTGTTAGAAGCCGTAGGTGTTCACGATGTATTAGCAAAGTCTCAAGGATCTTCTAATCCGCATAACGTTGTAAAAGCTACTTTCGATGCTTTATTACAATTAAGAGATGCTAGAACTGTCGCAAGACAAAGAGGTGTTTCTTTAGAGAAAGTATTTAACGGATAAACAAGGAAGCAATGGCAAAGATTAGAGTAACAAAGGTAAAGAGTGCTATTAATAGAACTCAAACTCAAAAAAGAACTTTAGAGTCTTTAGGGTTAAGAAAAATTGGCCAGGTAGTAGAGCATGAGAATACACCTAGCATCCTTGGTATGGTAAACAAAGTAAAACATTTAGTTTCTGTAGAAGAAGCTTAATAATAACGATTTAGAACGATGAATTTAAGTAATTTAAAACCTTCTGAAGGTTCAGTTCAATCTAACAATAAAAGAGTAGGTAGAGGACAAGGTTCTGGTAAAGGTGGTACCGCTACAAGAGGTCACAAAGGAGCTAAGTCTAGATCTGGTTATTCAAAGAAGATTGGATTTGAAGGAGGGCAGATGCCACTTCAAAGAAGAGTTCCTAAATTTGGTTTCAAAAATATTAACCGTAAAGAGTATGTAGGTGTAAACCTAGATACTTTACAAGCAATGGTTGATGAAGGGAAAATCACAGACACGGTTACTATGGATGTTTTAGTAGCGAATCGTTTAGCTAGAAAAAATGATCTAGTTAAAATTTTAGGAAGAGGTGAATTAAAATCAAAACTGAACATCACTGTGCATAAATTTACAGCGACTGCAAAGGCTGCAATTGAAGCTGCAGGTGGTGAAGCAGTAACTTTATAATATTTATGAAAAATTTTATAAACACAATAAAAGGTATCTGGCAAATTGAAGAGCTAAGACAAAAAATTGGCTTGACATTATTATTGCTTATAGTATTCAGATTTGGAGCAAGTGTTGTACTTCCAGGAATTGATGCTACGGCAATACCGGATGGAGGATTTTTAAGTGATCAGAATAAAGCAGGTATCTTAGGATTACTTGCTGCATTTACAGGAGGAGGTTTTTCTAAAGCTTCTGTTTTTGCATTAGGTATTATGCCTTACATCTCTGCCTCTATCGTAGTTCAGTTAATGCAAGTTGCGATACCTTATTTACAAAAACTTCAAAAAGACGGAGAAAGCGGAAGAAGAAAAATTACCCAAATCACACGTTGGTTAACAATCTTAATCTGTTTATTACAAGCTCCAGCTTACATTGGAAGTTTAAATCAACTTGGTATACCGCCAGAAGCTTATATTAATGGAGCTGGTACTCAATTCTGGGTGTCGTCTATGGTAGTACTTATAACAGGTTGTATCTTTGCAATGTGGTTAGGGGAAAAGATTACCGATAAAGGAATCGGTAACGGTATCTCAATCTTAATTATGGTAGGAATTATTGCTACGTTACCACAATCATTTGCTCAAGAGATTTCTTCTAGAGTTGCAGGTGAGAGTACAGACTTAATGATGGTTCTTATTGAAGTTGTAGTGTGGTTATTAATCATTTTTGCTTCAGTAATGCTTGTAATGGCTGTTAGAAAAATTCCAGTACAATATGCTAGAAGAACAGCTACAGGAGGTTTTGACGAAGCACAATTTGGTAAAAGAGATTATATACCTTTAAAATTAAACTCTTCAGGAGTAATGCCAATTATCTTTGCACAAGCGATCATGTTCGTGCCTGCATTAATTGGAAATAAATTTGATGATTCTGCATTTGGACAATTTTTGGCTTTAGAATTTAGTCAAAATGCGTTCTTCGGATTATGGTATAACGTAGTGTTTGCAGTCCTAATTATAGGATTTACGTACTTATATACTGCGATGATGCCGCAAAATAATCCAACCAAAATGGCAGATGATTTAAAAAGAAGTAACGGTTTTATTCCTGGAATTAAGCCAGGTTCTGAAACAGCAGACTATTTAGACAGAATCATGTCTTTAGTTACGTTACCAGGATCTATATTTTTAGCGATCATTGCGATATTCCCAGCAATTGCTTACCACGTAATGAACATCAATCAAGGATGGGCATTGTTCTATGGAGGAACATCGTTGTTAATTATGGTTGGAGTTGCTATAGATACAATGCAACAAGTAAATGCCTACTTGTTGAACAAGCATTATGATAGTTTAATGAAAACAGGTAAAAACAGAAAAAGAGCAGTTGCTTAATTATTAAAAAGTATGGCTAAACAAGCAGCAATAGAACAAGATGGAACAATTATCGAAGCATTATCTAATGCAATGTTTCGAGTTGAGCTAGAAAACGAGCACATTGTAACAGCTCACATATCAGGTAAAATGCGTATGCACTATATTAAACTATTACCAGGTGATAAAGTGAAGCTGGAAATGAGTCCATACGATTTAACAAAAGGAAGAATTACTTACAGGTACTAAAAAAATAGAACGATGAAAGTTAGAGCATCAGTTAAGAAAAGAAGTCCCGAGTGCAAAATTGTGCGAAGAAAAGGGAGATTATATGTAATAAACAAAAAGAATCCTAGATTTAAACAAAGACAAGGTTAAGCTATGGCAAGAATCGCAGGAGTTGATATTCCAAAACAAAAAAGAGGTGTAATAGCATTGACTTACATCTTCGGAATAGGAAGAAGCAGAGCTAAGGAAATTTTAGCTAATGCTAACGTTAGTGAAGATACTAAAGTTTTAGATTGGAATGACGACGAAATTGGTCGCATCCGTGAACAAGTTGGTACTTACACAATAGAAGGTGAATTACGTTCTGAAACTCAGTTAAACATTAAACGTTTAATGGATATTGGGTGCTACAGAGGAATCCGTCACAGAGCTGGATTGCCACTTAGAGGGCAAAGAACTAAGAACAATTCTAGAACTAGAAAAGGTAAGAGAAAAACTGTTGCTAACAAGAAAAAAGCAACTAAATAATAATTAAAAGACAGTAGTCATTAGTGATTAGACGTTAGATTGGATCTGTTTGAAATGTAAAAGTTTAGGATTCTTTCAACTCAAAACTAACAACTATAAACTAAAAAATATGGCAAAGTCAAGTGCAAAAAAACGTAAAGTAATAGTTGAGGCAAATGGAGAAGCTCACGTAACTGCTTCATTTAACAACATTATTATCTCATTAACAAACAAGAAAGGTGATGTAATCGCATGGTCCTCTGCTGGTAAAATGGGATTCAGAGGGTCTAAGAAAAATACGCCTTATGCTGCTCAGTTAGCTGCTGAAGATTGTGCAAAAGTTGCATACGAAGCTGGATTGAGGAAAGTAAAAGTTTATGTTAAAGGTCCAGGTAATGGTAGAGAATCAGCTATGAGAACTATCCATAATTCAGGAATTGAAGTTACGGAAATCATCGATGTGACTCCAATCCCACATAACGGATGTAGACCACCTAAAAGAAGAAGAGTTTAATTATTTTTAATAACAAGTGAGACAATTGCTATCGAAGGATAAGCCTTAATTCATAGTAGTCACTTAAAATTTTTATTATGGCAAGATATACAGGTCCAAAAACTAAAATTGCTCGTAAATTTGGAGAAGCAATATTTGGAGAAGACAAATCTTTTGAAAAAAGAAACTACCCTCCAGGACAACACGGAAACAACAGAAGAAGAGGAAAAAAATCTGAATACGCTATTCAGCTAATGGAAAAGCAAAAAGCGAAGTACACTTACGGAATTTTAGAGCGTCAATTCAGAAATCTATTTGATAGTGCATCGAGAAGTAAAGGAATTACTGGTGAGGTGTTACTTCAACTTTGTGAATCAAGATTAGATAATGTAGTATACAGAATGGGAATTGCTCCATCAAGACGAGGAGCACGTCAGTTAGTTTCTCACAGACACATTACCGTAAACGGAAACATTGTAAACATACCCTCTTACTCATTAAAGGCAGGTGATGTTATTGGAGTAAGAGAAAAGTCAAAATCGTTACAAGCTATCGAAGCATCATTAGCCAAGTCTAGTAGTGTTTACGAATGGATTACTTGGAATGGAGATCTTAAAGAAGGTACTTTTATTGCTGTACCAGAAAGAATCCAAATCCCAGAAAATATTAAAGAACAATTAATCGTCGAATTATATTCTAAATAATAATTGACAAAAGTCTAACTATGGCATTATTTAATTTTCAAAAACCAGATAAAGTAATCATGATCGATTCGTCTGATTTCGAAGGAAAATTCGAATTCAGACCTCTTGAGCCAGGTTACGGATTAACAATCGGTAACGCACTACGTAGAGTAATGCTTTCTTCACTAGAAGGTTTTGCAATTACTTCTGTAAGAATAGAAGGTGTAGAGCATGAGTTTTCAACAGTTCCTGGAATTGTAGAAGATGTTACTGAAATCATCCTTAACTTAAAGCAGGTTTGTTTCAAAAGACAAATTGAAGAGGTAGATAACGAGTCAGTATCAATTTCTATTTCTGGAAATGATCAAATTACTGCAGGAGACTTTCAGAAGTTTATCTCTGGATTCCAAGTGTTAAATCCTGACTTAGTAATTTGTAACCTAGATAAGAAAATCAAGCTTAACATGGAAATCACTATCGAAAAAGGTAGGGGTTATGTAACAGCTGAAGAAAATAAAAAATCTAGCGCACCAATCGGAACTATCTATACAGATTCTATTTATACACCAATAAAAAATGTAAAGTATTCGATTGAGAATTTCCGTGTAGAACAAAAGACAGATTACGAAAAATTAGTTTTCGAAATCATTACTAACGGTTCTATCCACCCAAAAGATGCGTTAACTGAAGCCGCTAAAACATTAATCCATCACTTTATGCTTTTCTCTGATGAAAGAATTACTCTTGAAGCAGACGAAATTGCACAAACTGAAACTTATGACGAAGAATCACTTCACATGAGACAGTTATTAAAGACTAAATTAGTTGACATGGATTTATCTGTTCGTGCATTAAATTGCTTAAAGGCAGCTGAAGTAGATACATTAGGAGATTTAGTGTCTTTTAATAAAAACGATTTAATGAAGTTCAGAAACTTTGGTAAGAAATCTTTAACAGAACTAGAAGAACTAGTAAACACTAAAGGTTTAAGTTTCGGAATGGAATTATCAAAATATAAATTAGATAAAGAATAAACTCAATTATTGAGTTCTAAAGAAACGAAGAATGAGACACGGGAAAAAAGTTAATCATTTAGGAAGAAAAACAGCTCATAGAAAAGCTATGTTAGCTAATATGGCTTGTTCTTTAATTGAGCATAAGAGAATCAATACTACTGTTGCAAAAGCAAAAGCATTAAAGCAATTTGTTGAGCCTTTAGTAACGAAATCTAAAGAAGATACTACTCACAACAGAAGAATCGTATTTTCTAGATTAAGAAATAAGTATGCAGTTACTGAATTGTTCAGAGATGTAGCTGCAAAAGTAGGTGATCGTCCAGGAGGTTATACCAGAATAATCAAATTAGGTAATCGTTTAGGAGATAACGCAGATATGGCAATGATCGAATTAGTTGATTATAACGAGTTATACACAGCTAAGAAACCTGCTAAAAAGAAATCAAGAAGAGGTAGAGGAGGTAAAAAAGCGCAAACAGAAGCTGCTCCAGTTGCCGCAAATAACGAAGAAGAATAAATGTTATTTACTTGTTAATATTATTAAGGACAAACTTGCTAGTTTGTCCTTTTTTTTAACGTAATTTTGCCCAGCAAAAGTTATCATACACTTATGAAATATCAATCTCGCAAAAAAGCCCTTATTTTATTAGCAGACGGAACTATTTTCTACGGAAAAGCTGTAGGAAAAGAAGGATCTGCATTTGGTGAAGTATGTTTTAATACTGGAATGACAGGATATCAGGAAATCTTCACAGATCCATCTTATTTTGGTCAACTAATGGTTACTACAAATGCTCACATAGGTAACTATGGAGTGAACAATAATGAAGTAGAATCTAATAGCGTCAAAATAGCTGGATTGATTTGTAAAAATTTTAGTTATGAGTTTTCAAGAGAAAAATCAGACGGATCATTAGAAGAGTTTTTTGAAAACAATAATCTAATGGCGATCTCTGATGTTGATACAAGAGCTCTTGTGAGCTATATCAGAGATAACGGAGCGATGAATGCTGTTATTTCTACGGAAGTAGATAATATAGACGGACTTAAAAAGCAATTAGCAGAAGTGCCAAATATGGACGGTTTGGAATTAGCTTCTAAAGTGTCAACTAAAGAACCCTACTATTTTGGTGAAGAGAATGCTAACTATAAAATTGCAGCAGTAGATATAGGAATCAAGAAAAATATTCTTAGAAACCTAGCGAAAAGAGATGCCTATATTAAAGTATTTCCCTACGATGCTACTTTTGAAGAGCTGGTAGCGTGGAATCCTGATGGCTATTTCCTTTCTAATGGCCCAGGAGATCCAGAGCCTCTCAAAGCAGCACAGTTGGTCGCTAAAAAGGTAATCGAGAATGACTTGCCGTTATTCGGAATCTGTTTAGGGCATCAAGTAATAGCTCAAGCCAACGGAATTTCAACCTATAAAATGCATAACGGACATAGAGGGATTAATCACCCAGTGAAGAATTTAGAAACGGGTAGAGGGGAGATCACTTCTCAGAATCACGGATTTGCAGTAAATAGAGAAGAGGCTGAACAACATCAAGATTTTGAAATCACGCATTTACACCTAAATGATGGAACAGTTGCCGGGATGAAAATGAAAAATAAAAATTGTTTTTCAGTTCAATATCATCCAGAAGCAAGTCCCGGTCCACATGATTCATCATATTTGTTTGATGAATTCATCGAAAACATAAAAAAAGCAAAACAATAACAAACCTAAGTTCCCGAGATACGCTCGGGAATTTCATTTTAAACTATCAATATTATGAGTATCATAATTAATATTCATGCAAGACAAATTTTAGATTCTAGAGGAAACCCAACTATTGAAGTAGATGTAGTGACAGAAAATGGAGTAATGGGAAGAGCAGCAGTTCCTTCTGGAGCTTCAACTGGAGAGCACGAAGCAGTAGAGCTTAGAGATGGAGGTAATGCTTTTATGGGTAAAGCCGTTACTAAAGCAGTTGAAAATGTGAACACAATAATCGCTGAAGAATTATTAGGAGTTTCTGTGTTTGAACAAAACATGATAGATCAGATTATGATCGATTTAGATGGAACTCATAACAAATCCAAGTTAGGTGCGAATGCTATCTTAGGAGTTTCTTTAGCCAGTGCTAAAGCTGCGGCTAATGAATTGGGGATGCCATTATATCGCTATGTAGGAGGTGTTTCTGCCAACACATTACCAGTGCCTATGATGAATATCATCAATGGAGGATCTCATAGTGATGCGCCTATTGCTTTTCAGGAATTTATGATCATGCCGGTAAAGGCTAGAAATTTTTCTGAAGCAATGCAAATGGGTGCTGAGATTTTCCATCACCTGAAAAAAGTATTAAAAGACAGAAATCTTTCTACTGCAGTTGGTGATGAGGGTGGTTTTGCTCCAACATTAGACGGAACAGAAGATGCTCTAGATAGTGTTAAAAAAGCAGTTGAAAATGCAGGGTATTCATTTGGTGATCAAATCATGATTGCTTTAGATTGTGCTGCAGCAGAATTCTATGTAGATGGGAAGTATAACTACAAAAAATTTGAAGGAGATTCAGGAAGTATAAGAACTTCAGAAGAACAAGCGAACTACTTGGCTGAATTAACTAAAAAATATCCGATTATTTCTATTGAAGATGGGATGGATGAAAATGATTGGGAAGGTTGGAAATATTTAACTGAAAAAATAGGAGATAAAGTTCAATTAGTTGGGGACGATTTATTCGTGACTAATGTAGCGCGTTTATCAAAAGGAATTGAAAGCAATACAGCCAATTCAATTTTAATAAAAGTAAATCAGATTGGAACATTAACTGAAACAATTGCAGCTGTCAATATGGCTCATAATGCAGGCTATACCTCAGTTATGTCTCACAGGTCTGGAGAAACAGAAGACAATACTATTGCCGATTTAGCTGTAGCATTGAATACGGGGCAGATCAAAACAGGTTCTGCATCTAGAAGTGATCGTATGGCAAAATATAATCAGCTTTTACGTATAGAAGAAGAGCTTGGATCTGTAGCCTATTACCCTCAGGAAAAGGCATTCAAAGTCCAATAATAATTCTATAAAATAGTAAAGCCAAAAATTGTTGGATTTTTGGCTTTTTTTACTGTAAGGTTTAATTTCCATTTCAGACTTATTTTTTGTAAATTCGTGCGATCTCAGAAAAAATAAAAAAATCAATATTCACTTATGTCACAAACAGCTACATTAGAAGTTAATGGTAATAAATATGAATTTCCAATAATTAAGGGTTCAGAACAAGAATTAGCAATCGATATTAAAGCGCTTAGAGGAGCAACTGGAGGGGTTACTACAATCGATCCAGGCTATAAGAATACCGGTTCTTGTCAGAGTGCTATTACGTTTCTAAATGGTGAAGAAGGAATTTTGAGATATAGAGGATATTCAATTGAAGACCTTGCTGAAAAAGCAGATTTCCTTGAAGTAGCCTATGCATTAATTTTTGGTGATTTACCAACTAAGGAGCAATTAGAAAAGTTTAATAATGATATTAAAGCTGAAGCTCATGTTGATGAAGATGTAAAGAGAATTCTTGATGGATTCCCTAAGTCTGCTCACCCAATGGGAGTATTATCATCGTTAACAAGTGCTTTGATTGCGTTTAATCCGTCTTCTGTAAATGTTGATTCTGAAGAAGATATGTATCAGGCAATTGTTAAGATCATGGCTAAGTTTCCAGTGTTAACAGCCTGGGCGCACAGAAAGAGAATGGGGATGCCATTAGATTATGGAGATGATTCTCTTGGATATGTTGAGAACTTCTTGAAAATGATGTTCAAGAAACCTAATCAAGAATACAAGAAGAACGATATTATCATTAACGCAATAGATAAATTATTAATCTTACATGCAGATCATGAACAAAACTGTTCTACATCTACAGTAAGAATTGTAGGATCTTCTCATGCGGGATTATTCGCTTCGATCTCTGCCGGTATTTCTGCTCTTTGGGGACCACTTCACGGAGGAGCTAATCAGGCCGTAATCGAAATGTTGGAAGCGATTAAAGAAGATGGAGGAGATACCAAGAAATACATGGGGAAAGCTAAAGACAAAGCAGATCCTTTCCGCTTAATGGGATTCGGACACAGAGTGTATAAGAACTTTGACCCAAGAGCTAAGATTATCAAAGTAGCGGCAGACGAAGTTTTAGGAGATTTAGGTATTGTAGATCCGGTTTTAGATATTGCAAAAGGATTAGAGCAAGAAGCTTTATTAGATCAGTACTTTGTAGACAGAAAATTATATCCTAATGTAGATTTCTATTCAGGAATTATCTATAGAGCTCTAGGAATTCCAACTGAGATGTTTACACCAATGTTTGCTTTAGGTCGTTTACCAGGATGGATTGCTCAATGGAGAGAGATGAGATTGAGAAAAGAGCCTATCGGTCGTCCAAGACAAATTTATATTGGAGAAACTTTTAGAGAATTCAAAAATCTAAACGACAGATAAAATTCAAATACCATTCATTAAAGCGTGTCATACTAAGCGAGTCGAAGTAAGCACGCTTTTTTTATATAAAATACATGGCAATAAAGATTATTAAAAATAGATCAGATATAGGAGCAGGGACTAGAGGCTCTGATTTGGGTGTTGATGCAATAGAAATTGCTGCAATTAATGAGAATAACGATTATTTTAATCGATTCGATTTTATGGATGTTCAAACTGAAAATGAATCGATCTATAATAAAGTCAATAATTCATTTGCGAAGAGAATTAAGAGTGTTTACAATCAATGTTCGCGTTTGAGTGATGCTGTTCAAAGTACCTTGTCTGAAGGTAATTTTCCTTTAGTATTATCTGGAGATCACTCTTCAGCCCTGGGAACTATTTCAGGAGTAAAAGCAGCTAATCCAGATAAAAGAGTGGGAGTGATTTGGATAGACGCACATGCAGACCTACATTCTCCGTATACCTCTCCTTCAGGAAATATTCATGGAATGCCATTAGCAGCTGCTATTGCCGATGATAATTTAGATTGTCAGATAAACGAAGTGACTGGCGAAACCCACAAATATTGGAATGCCATGAAAAACATTGGTGTAGATGGGGCTAAAGTTTTAAGCTCAGATTTAGTGTATTTTGGAGTACGTGATACAGAAGAACCAGAAGATAAGCAAATCGAAAAGTTAGGGATCAAAAACTATATGGTTCACGAAGTTCGATACAGAGGACTAGAGGTTTGTGTAAATGAAGCGTTGGATAAACTTTCTGATTGTGATGTGATTTATATTTCATTTGATGTAGACAGTATGGACTGTGACTTGATTTCCTACGGAACAGGAACACCGGTTCCAAAAGGATTTGATCAACATGAAATCATAGCCATTATCAATCAATTATTGGTGTCTGAAAAAGTGGCTTGTGTTGAATTCGTTGAAGTGAATCCATTACTCGATTTTAAAGGAAATAAAATGGCCGAAACAGCGTTTGAAGTACTTAGCGAAGTAACAGATAAGATTCAGGAAGTGATCTAAATAGCTGTAATTCGACAAAAATCCGTAACTTAAGGTCATGAAAACAGCACTGATGACAATTTTTTTCCTGACGTCCTTTTGGATTAATCCAGATCAGGAAATGATTACTCTTGAGAAGAGTGATTACACAATTTCTTATCCGAAGACATGGCAAATAGATCAGTCTGACAGGTTAACAGAGTTTTATTTGTTTTCGAAACTAGAAGATCAAAATGATCACTTTAGTGAAAACATGAACTTAATTACTCAGAACCTGATAGGTATGAATATCAATTTAGATCAGTATACAGAAATATCGATCAATCAAATCAAGAAGTTCTTTAATGATAAGATTCTTAAAGTTGAAAAACACAAGAATAAAGCTGGGCAAGAATATTATGAAGTGATTTATACAGGCAAACAAGAAGGGACAAGTTTAACCTTTATGCAGTATAATTTTCTTAAAAATGGAAAAGCCTATGTCCTCACATTCACTGCAGAAACTGATAAGTTCGATGCTTACAAAGATGTCGTTTATAAAACATTCAATTCGTTTCGTATTAAATAATGCAACAAACAACGCAAACCTTGCTCATGGTTCGTCCCGCAGCTTTTAGGATGAATGAGCAGACAGCGGTCAATAATTATTTCCAACAAGACGATCAGTCGCTTTCTAATACTGAAATCAACAAACGGGCTCAAAATGAGTTTGATGCTTTTGTTACTGAATTAAGAGCAAAAGGTATTACGGTTTTAGTATTTCAAGATACAGAAGCGTCTAATACACCAGATTCGATTTTCCCAAATAATTGGATTTCCTTTCATACAGATGGTACAGTAGGAGTCTACCCTATGTTTGCTAAAAATAGAAGAAAAGAAAGAAAAGAAGAAGTGCTTTGTCTAATTGAAGAACATAATTTTTTGATTGAGAGTATTAGAGATTACACAGAAGCCGAAGAAGAAGATGCTTTTCTTGAAGGAACAGGAAGTGTGATTTTAGATCGAGTTAATAAGATTGCCTATTGTGCAATTTCTCCCAGAGCCGATGAATCACTTTTTATAGAATTTTGCGAAGATTTTGATTATCATCCCGTAGTATTTCATGCCTATCAAGATATGAATAAAAAACGAGAGTTAATTTACCATACCAATGTAATGATGGCTATTGCTAATAAATTTGCTGTTATTTGTCTGGATACGATTGATGACAAAAAAGAAAGAAAAGAAGTCGTGAGACAACTAAAGAATTCGGGTAAAGAAATTATTGAGATTTCAGAAATTCAGATGCATCACTTTGCTGGTAATATGTTACAAGTAAAAAACAAGCAAGAACAGTACTTTTTAGTGATGAGTTCAGCGGCCTATAAAAGCTTGTCAGAGCAACAGATTAAAAAGATCAATCAGTATTGCGAAATCATACACTCTTCTTTAGTTACCATTGAAAAATTTGGAGGAGGGAGTGCAAGATGTATGATAGCAGAGGTTTTTTTACCCTATATTGATTAATTATAACATTAACGTATAACGAATGTTATAATTTTTTTATATTTGAAAATATGCTTTCTCGAAAAACAAAATACGGACTTAAAGCGATAAAATATCTGGCAGACCAAGGGATGGATACACCAGTATTGATATCAGAAATTTCAGAAAATGAGAACATACCTAAGAAGTTTTTAGAAGCCATCTTACTTCAGTTAAAAAACAATGGCTTTTTAGGTTCTAAAAAAGGAAAAGGAGGAGGATATTATCTGATCAAAGAGCCAGAAGATGTGACGCTAGCATCTCTAATTCGTGTTTTAGAAGGTCCTATTGCGATGTTGCCATGTGTAAGTTTGAACTTTTATGAAAAGTGTAGTGATTGCGCAACAGAGGAAGAATGTTCTTTACATTTACTCATGTCTGAAGTTCGTGACAAAACCTTAGGTATCTTAGAAAATAAGACGGTCAAGGATTTATAATAATTCCTCTTTTATTTTACCTTAATTTTTTAGTAATAAATTATCTTTGCCTTCGCTAAAAAGTGAAACATGGATATACAACAGCATTTAGAGCAACAAGTAAAAGTTGCATTGCAAGAATTACATGAGGTCTCATTAGAATCGGTTGAATTTCAAGCGACCAGGAAAGAATTTGAGGGCGATATTACTATTGTTGTGTTTCCAATGTTACGACAAGTAAAAACCAATCCAGTTCAATTGGGGGAAGCGATTGGTAATTATCTGGTAGCAAATGTTTCAGAAGTTAAGGCATTTAATGTTGTTAAAGGATTTCTGAATTTAGTGATTGACGATTCAGTGTACCTGAACTTCTTTAATACAATTAAAGACGATGAAAATTTTGGCTGTGCTTCTCCTAAAGAAGGGGATAAAGCTGTAATGGTTGAATATTCTTCGCCAAACACGAATAAACCACTTCACTTAGGACATATCAGAAATAATTTATTAGGATATGCAGTGGCTGAAATTATCAAAGCTTCAGGGAAAAAAGTATATAAAACACAAATCATTAACGATAGAGGAATTCATATCTGTAAGTCGATGTTAGCCTGGCAACGATTTGGAAATGGAGAAACACCAGCATCCTCAGGATTAAAAGGTGATAAATTAGTAGGGAACTATTATGTGGCTTTTGATATAGCTTATAAGGAAGAAATCTCGAATTTAATTGCTCAAGGTAAAACTGAAGATGAAGCAAAAAAAGAAGCGCCAATACTTCTTGAAGCGCAAGAAATGTTGCGTAAATGGGAAGCAGGAGATGAGGAGGTGGTTTCTTTATGGAAAACCATGAACCAATGGGTATATGACGGATTTGAAGTAACCTATAAGAACCTTGGAGTAGATTTCGATTCTTATTATTATGAAAGTAATACCTATCTATTAGGGAAAGATAATATTGAAGAGGGGCTTGCCAAAGGCGTATTCTTTAAAAAAGAAGATGGGTCGGTTTGGTGTGATCTTTCTGATGAAGGCTTAGATGAAAAATTGGTGTTGCGTTCAGACGGTACAGCAGTTTATATGACACAAGATATTGGTACCGCCATTCAACGTGTAAAAGATAATGCAGATGTAGGCGGAATGATTTATACCGTTGGAAATGAACAAGACTATCACTTCAAAGTACTCTTTTTAATCCTGAAAAAATTAGGCTATGATTGGGCTGACAATCTACATCACTTAAGTTATGGTATGGTAGATTTACCTAGCGGAAAAATGAAGAGTAGAGAAGGTACTGTTGTTGATGCAGACGATTTAATGGTAGAAATGACCAGTACAGCCAGAGAAATTTCTCAGGAATTAGGAAAGTTAGACGGTTATTCGCAAGAGCAAAAAGAAGAATTATATAAAATAATCGGTTTAGGGGCATTAAAATATTACGTGCTTAAGGTAGACCCTAAAAAACGTATTTTATTCGATCCAAAAGAGTCAGTTGATTTTAATGGTAACTCTGGTCCGTTCATTATGATGGCATATGTGAGAACTAAATCCATTTTAAGAAAAACAGATTTTGATATCTCTCAAGAAGTGAAGGTTGGAGAAATTAATCCTAAGGAAAAACAGCTGATTAAACAACTTCAAAGTTATCCAGACGTAATACAATTGGCAGCTAAAAATCAAAACCCAGCTTTAATAGCAAATTATGTTTACGATTTTGTGAAAGATTATAATTCTTTTTATCAAAGTGTCTCTATTTTAGGGGAATCTGATTTGAATATTAAAACTTTCAGAGTTCAGCTATCTAAAAAAGTAGGTGAAGTCATTAAAAATGCTTTCTCTTTACTAGGGATAAATGTTCCTGAACGTATGTAAATGAATGTCATGCTTAGCTTGTCTAAGCATTGACGATTTTTCAACTTCATGAAGATAAGACCAGCCTTACATTCAGACCTCGATACTATCAGAAGTCTATTCTATGACGTGATCACTACCGTAAATGTAAATGATTATTCTCCGGAAGAAATCAAAGTATGGGCATCAGGTGCGGAAGATGTTGAACGGTGGAAAAAGAAGCTAAGTGATCAGGAGTTTTTTGTCTGTGAAATTTCCGAAGAAATAGTGGGTTTTACCTCATTACTTAACCAGAATTATATCGATCATTTATATGTAAGTCAGCATCATCAGGGTTTAGGAATTGCTTCAAAACTTTTGAGTTTTATTGAAAGTAAAGTAAAAGTTTATGGAACTCAAAAAGTTAAATCTGATGTCAGTATTACAGCCAGGCCATTTTTTGAACATAAGGGCTATCAAGTAGTCAAAAGAAATGAAATTCAGCATAAGGGTGAGGTATTGATTAATTTTGACGTGATAAAGGAGTTGTCCTGAATGTTTTATTTGTTGTTTCTCTCCTGAATAGATTGTTTATAAACTTGCTTCTTGTACTTTGTTATTGCGGCTGATTCCATTATCTTTGCCATTCTTAAAATTGAAGTAAGTTTATGTTTGATAATTTAAGTGATAAGTTAGATAAAGCACTACATGTCCTCAAAGGACATGGTAAGATTACTGAAGTAAATGTTGCAGAGACATTAAAGGAAGTTCGTAGAGCTTTATTAGATGCCGATGTTAACTATAAAATTGCTAAAGAATTTACCAATAGAGTAAAAGAAAAAGCTTTAGGCTCAGATGTATTAACGACACTTCAACCAGGGCAATTAATGGTTAAAATCGTTAAAGACGAATTAACCGAATTAATGGGAGGAGAAACAGCTGGAATTAATCTTTCAGGAACACCTTCTGTTATTTTAATGTCAGGTTTACAAGGATCTGGTAAAACAACTTTCTCTGGAAAATTGGCTAACTTCCTTAAAAACAAAAAAACAAAAAAGCCTCTTTTAGTTGCTTGTGATGTATACAGACCAGCAGCCATCGATCAGTTGCATGTAGTTGGAGAGCAAATAGGTGTTGAGGTATTTTCTGATAGAGGAAATAACGATCCGGTAGCAATTTCTCAAGCCGGTATTGCGTATGCAAAAGAGAACGGACATAATGTGGTGATTATCGATACGGCAGGGCGTTTAGCTGTTGATAATGAAATGATGACAGAGATTGCTAATATTCACAAAGCAATCCAACCACAGGAGACCTTATTTGTTGTAGACTCTATGACAGGGCAAGATGCCGTAAATACGGCAAAAGCCTTTAATGATATACTGAATTTTGACGGAGTGATCTTAACGAAATTAGATGGTGATACCAGAGGTGGAGCTGCTATTTCAATTAAGTCTGTAGTCAATAAACCAATCAAGTTTATTGGAACAGGGGAGAAGATGGAGGCAATTGATGTATTCCATCCTTCACGTATGGCAGATCGTATCCTGGGAATGGGAGATGTTGTTTCCTTAGTAGAAAGAGCACAGGAGCAATTTGATGAAGAAGAGGCTAGAAAACTTCAGAAGAAGATTGCTAAAAATCAATTTGGTTTTGACGATTTCAAAAAACAAATTCAGCAAATCAAGAAAATGGGTAACATGAAGGACTTAATGGGAATGATTCCAGGTGCTTCAAAAGCCTTGAAAGATGTAGATATAGATGATGATGCTTTTAAAGGAATTGAAGCAATGATCGATTCCATGACACTAGATGAACGAACCAAGCCTCATATTATTAACGCAAGTAGAAAGAAGAGAATTGCTAAAGGTTCTGGAACCTCAGTTCAGGAAGTAAACCAATTACTGAAGCAATTCAATCAGATGAGTAAGATGATGAAAATGATGCAAGGTGGCGGAGGAAAAAATCTGATGAGGATGATGGGAGGAATGAAAAGATAAAAGAATACATGTGCGCTATCAGAAATGATAGCGCTCTTTAATTATAGACAGCACAACAAATACAACATGAAACTATTAGACGGAAAAAAGACCAGTAACGACATCAAAGACGAGATTGCTGCAGAGGTGGCTAAAATGAAAGCTAATGGAGAGAAAGTGCCCCATTTAGCTGCAGTGATTGTTGGTAATGATGGTGCGAGTTTAACATATGTTGGGAGCAAAGTTAGAGCTTGTGAGCGGGTGGGATTTGAATCGACCTTAGTTCAACTTCCCAATACAACTAGTGAGGTTGAATTGTTAGACAAGATTGAAGAATTGAATAGCAATGATGATATCGATGGATTCATTATTCAATTGCCTTTACCACCACAAATCGATACCCAAAAAGTATTAATGGCTGTAGATCCTTCTAAAGACGTTGATGGGTTTCACCCTGAGAACTTCGGAAAAATGGCCTTAGACATGAGTACATTCATTCCAGCGACACCTTTTGGTATCTTAGAATTATTAGACCGTTATGGAGTTGAAACTCAAGGGAAGCACACAGTTGTAATTGGTAGAAGTCATATCGTAGGAAGACCAATGAGTATTTTAATGGGGAGAAAAGGATTTCCTGGAAACTCTACTGTAACCTTAACACATAGTCACACTAAAAATATTACTCAAATTACAAGTCAAGCAGATATTATTATTACAGCTTTAGGGAGACCAAAATTCCTAAAGGCAGAAATGATCAAAGATGATGCTGTTGTTATCGATGTGGGAATTACACGAGTCCCAGATGAAAATGCAAAACGAGGATATGTAATTACTGGTGATGTAGATTTTGAAAATGTGAGCAAGAAGACATCGTATATCACACCAGTTCCCGGCGGTGTAGGGCCAATGACCATAGCTATGTTATTAAAGAATACGCTTTTGGCTAGAGAAAGAAGGCGGTAAACTTTATTTATATAAACATAAAAGCCCAAGATAAATCTTGGGCTTTTTTATTGGGTTAATTATATGGCTACTTAGCAAATAACATGTCTAAATTTTTAAAAGCTTTAAATTCTAATGCGTTTCCAGATGGGTCATAAAAAAACATGGTAGCTTGTTCTCCTGCTTCCCCTTTAAATCTGATATAAGGCTCAATGACAAACTCTACTTGTTTTGCATGGAGTTGTTGAGCTAAACTATCAAAATCCTTCATGGTAAGTACAACACCGAAGTGTGGCACAGGAACTGCTTTTCCATCAACTGCATTATGGTGAAGGTCTTGATTTTCTTCTTTTGGTTTATAAT
>JABSPN010000170.1 GCA_013214425.1 Flavobacteriaceae bacterium
GAAACTCCAGGATTAGAGCAATTCCAAGGATGTCCTGATACTGACGGTGACGGAATCCAAGATAAAGAAGATTCTTGTCCTGAGACTCCAGGTTTACCTGAGTTCAATGGATGTGCTGATACAGATGGTGACGGTGTAGCTGATCCAAATGATGCTTGTGTTAACACTCCTGGATTAAAAGAATTAAACGGGTGTCCAGATGCTGACGGTGACGGAATCACTGACGCTGAAGATGGTTGTCCAAATGAAGCTGGTCCTGCTGCTAACAATGGATGTCCTTACCAAGATAAAGATAATGATGGTGTATTAGATAAAGACGATCAGTGTGTTGATATACCTGGTACAGTTGCTAACTTCGGATGTCCAGAGCTCTCTGATAAAGACAAAGAAGATTTAAAAAGTTATGCTAAATCTATATTATTTAACTCTGGAAAGTCTTCTTTCAAAAATGAGACAATTCCAGTATTAGAAGCTATGAATGCAATCTTCAAAAAATACCCAAGATCAAAGTTTACTATCGAAGGTCACACAGATAGCTCTGGTTCTGCAAAGAACAATCAATTATTATCTGAAAGAAGGGCTAATGCTGTAAGAGATTGGTTAATCTCTAACGGAATTGCTGCTGACAGATTAACAGCTTCTGGATTTGGTGAAGATAAGCCAATCGACACTAACAAGACTAGAGCTGGTAGAGCCAACAACAGAAGAGTTGAAGTTAAGTTAATCAAGTAAATATAAGCTTACAAATCAATTATATTTAAAAAACGCTCCGAGTTTCGGAGCGTTTTTTATTTTTCCCTTTCCATTCCGTACCTTTAGGTTTTCTAAATGTTCGGCCTTACCTAATGATAACATCTTTTATAAGCAGTACTGTTCAGTATCTCCTCGAAAAGGAAACGCATACGAACTATACTATCATACTTCCAAGTAAAAGAGCTGTTACATTTTTTAAAAAAGAATACGCCCTTCAAGTACAAGCCACGCAATTCTTACCGGATATCATTAGCATTGATCACTTTATAGAACAAGTATCTGGATTAAAACACACCACTCCTTCTGAATTACAATTCTTTCTTTATAATATCTATAAAAAAAGTAGTTATTATCAAGAAAAAGATTCATTCGAAGACTTTTTGAAATGGGGAACAACCATCATTCAGGATTTTAATGAAGTCGATCGATATCTAATCGATGAGAAATCCTTCTTTTATTATCTTAAGAACATACAAGAACTCAAAAACTGGGGCACAAATGATTCTCATTGGTCATTAGATAAGAATAAAACCAAACTCACAGAAAATTATCTTTCTTTTTGGAATAACTTGCATTACCTGTATACAGATTTTACTAGCTATTTAAAAGATAACAAACTAGGCTATCAAGGACTTATCTATAGAAATGCATTCGAAACTATCGAAGACTATTTAGCAAACTCTAATTATCATTATTTCATTGGTTTTAATGCGCTAAATAAAGCTGAAGAAAATATTATTGTTGCCTATACCAAAGAAAATAAAGGAAAACTCCTGGTCGATATCGATCGTTACTATCTAGACAATCCTTATCATAGTGCTGGGCTCTTTCAAAAGAATTATAGGAAAACTATATTTAAAAACAGAGAGCAGCATTTCCTATTTGATGATTTTAAAAAGAGCAAAAGAGTGAAACTGGTTTCCTGCTCAAAGAACATCAACCAGGTAAAATATACTGGGGAGCTATTAGCCTATTTAAAAAACAAAAATGGGTCTCTTGATAAAACGGCATTAGTTCTCGCCGATGAATCGCTTATAATGCCATTATTAAACAGTTTGCCTAAAGAAATTGGGGAAATAAACATCACAATGGGTATTCCATTGTCTTCGACCAATTTTAATAGTTTATTTGAGACGTATTTTAAGCTTCATTCACGAAAAATTAAAAACTACGGTTATCACTATAACCATGTCATAAATTTATTGACACAAGGAGACCTGAGAATTATTCTGGGTCAAACTTCTGGATGTATTATCGATTATATTAATAGGCAAAACATTACTTATATCAATTATGATAAACTGGTTAGCCTGTCTGATAACAATCCCATAATAGCAACGCTATTTGCTGAACAAAAAAACCCAACTGGTTATATCAGCGCCTTATTACATGTCGTTAAAGACATTCAAAATCATTATGTTGAAAATCGTGAAACCTATAGTTATGAGTTGACTTGCTTGGCCAGATTCTTATATGTATTCAGTAAAATTGAATCACTTAATCTAAATAACCTAGCTATAGATTCTATTCAGAGTTTATATCGCTTGTATAAAGAATCACTATCAAAAGAAACGCTTGATTTACATGGGAATGCTTCTTCAGGATTGCAAATAATGGGAATGCTAGAAACACGTTTATTAGATTTTGAAACTGTGATTCTGTTATCAACTAACGAAGGAATTCTGCCCTCGGGAAAAAGTAATAGCTCTTTTATCACTTATGATATGAAAGTGCATTATGAATTACCTACCTATAAAGAGAAAGATGCTATTTATAGCTATCATTTTTATCGTCTGCTACAACGTTGCTCTAACGCTTATTTAATTTATAATGCTGAGCTTGATTCTCTGGGTTCAGGAGAAAAAAGTAGGCTCATTTCCCAGCTAGAGATAGATTATGCCTCCGGGAAGCTGCCTGAGTGGAATCTTCAAGAAGTGAGTGTGGCTCCAAAAATATTTTCAAAAAAGAATACGCTGGAAGTAATTCAAAAAAACAGCAAGGTCATAAAACGATTAAACTCATTAGCTGAAAAAGGATTTTCAGCTTCGGCATTAACTGAATATATCAGAAATCCCATAGATTTTTATCATAAAAAAATATTGGGGATTCGAGAACAAAAAGCTGTTGAAGAAACAGTTGCTGCCAATACTTTGGGAACCATTATTCATAATACTCTTGAAAAATTATACATCCCTTTCCTAAATTCTTATTTGACAATTGAAAAAATACAATCTTGTTTTGAAAAAGTAGCTGCTGTAATTGATTCAGAGTTTAAACATGTATTTAAAGAAGGTGATATCACTAAAGGCAAAAATCTTATCATTAGAAATGTTGCTAAAAAATATGTAGAGAGTTTCTTAAAAAAAGAAATAACTAGTCTTGAAAAAGGAAATAAAATTAAACTGTTATTCCTTGAAAAAGAAGTGAATACAGAGATTAAAATAGCTACAATTCCGGATACAATAAAACTAAAAGGAATCATAGATCGTGTAGACGAAATAAACGGAACGCTAAGAGTTATTGACTATAAAACAGGTTTAGTAGAACAAAGACAACTGAATATATTCGACTGGAATTTAATTATCGAAGATTATAAGTATAGTAAAGCATTCCAAATTCTTATGTATACTTACCTACTTAATAAAAACGTGACGCTTAACTTACCTGTACATGCGGGTATCATTTCTTTTAAAAATTTAACTAATTGGGTGCTAAATTTTGCTACTAAAGAGAAAGAAGGTAGCCGATCTAAAGATTACAATATCGACACTACTGTCCTTCAAGAGTTTGAGCATAGATTAATTGCTTTAATTACTGAAATCTATACTGTAAGTGTCCCATTTGAAGAAAAAGAAGTATGATTGAAACTAGAAAAAATATTGTCCTAAACGGGCGTGATAAAAAGCCTATCCTAACAGATGTATTTTACAAAAACAATAATCAGCCTAAAAGCACTGTCATTTTCTGTCATGGTTATAAAGGATTTAAGGACTGGGGAGCTTGGGATTTAGTTGCTCAAGAGTTTGCTAATCATAATATCTTCTTTATAAAATTCAATTTTTCTCATAATGGAGGCACTATTGAACAACCTATTGATTTTCCTGATTTAGAAGCTTTTGGTCACAACAACTATATCAAAGAATTGGATGATTTACAAACTGTTATTGATTGGATTATTGCTGCTGAAGAATTTCAATCTGAAATCAATCAATCTGATATTTCGCTTATAGGACATTCTAGAGGCGGTGGTATTGTAACACTGAAAGCATCCGAAGAAAAAAGAATCCGAAACATTATTTCCTGGGCAGGTGTATCAGATTATGAATCCCGATTCCCAACAGGTGAGATTCTTGAACTATGGAAAAAAGAAGGTGTAGCCTATGTAGAAAACGGACGAACAAAACAGCAAATGCCTCATTATTTCCAGTTCTATACAAATTTTATGGAACACAAAGATCGATTAACCATAAATAAAGCTTGTAAAAAAATAATGGCCAATCACTTAATTGTGCACGGGTCAACTGATGAAGTAGTGACTTTATCAGAAGCAGAAAGCCTACATAAATGGAGTGAGAAAAGTGAGTTGTATGTTATTGATAGCGATCATACCTTTGGGGCAAAGCATCCCTGGGATGTCAATTATTTACCCGACTCATTAGATACCATAACACGTAAAACTATAGAATTCATTACTCATGGAAATAGTTAAAGCAAAAGAACAAGATATTAATCACTTGCTGGACATCACTCAAGCTTGCGCTAAACATATGATTTCAACAGGCATTTATCAATGGAATGAGCAGTATCCGAACAGAGCAGCCTTTGAACAAGATATTCATATGGGCCAACTATACGTCTTGAAAAACGAAGATCAAATTAAAGGCTGTATCGTGGTTTCAACAATTATGGATGAAGAATACAAAGAAATAGATTGGTTAACTCCTGATGATCATAATATCTATATTCATCGATTGGCTGTACACCCAGATAGTCAGGGAAAAGGTTATGCACAACAATTAATGGATTTTGCTGAAACCTATGCTCAAAGAAACAAGTTTGCCTCGGTTAGATTAGATACCTTTAGTCAAAATCCGAGAAACAACAGATTCTATCAAAAAAGAGGTTACCAACAATTGGGAGATGTCTTTTTTCCAAAACAAAGTGAACATCCTTTCCACTGTTATGAACTCGTGATTAATGAATAAGAAGATCAATCTTAAATATATTAATACCTTAGCCATTCCTGCTATTATTGCTGGTATAGCTGAGCCCATTATATCGGCTACTGATTTAGCGATTATTGGGAACTTACCTCAGCATAGTGCAGAGGCAGCATCTGCGGTTGGTTTAGTTGCTGTTTTTTTAAATGCACTTACATGGATGTTAGGTCAAAGTAGAAGTGCTATATCTTCCATATTATCCCAATATTTAGGCGCTGGTAAATTAGATCAGGTGAAAAACTTACCCATACAGGCTATTTTAATCATTGTAGGTCTCAGTCTCTTCATATTAGCCATTACCTATCCTTTTGCCGAATTTATATTCAGTCTTTATAATGCTGAAGGTTTAATGCTGGAATATGCGGTAGATTACTACAGGATTAGAGCTTTTGGTTTCCCACTAATGCTAGTAACATTTGCTGTAATAGGAACATTTCGAGGTTTACAAAACACTTTTTACCCCATGATCATCGCCTTATACGGACTTGTCGTGAATGTTGGGCTAGATTTCTTATTAGTTTTTGGTATTGATGGATTCATTGATCCGATGGGCTTAGAAGGAGCCGCTTATGCAAGTGTGACTTCACAACTAGTTATGGTTCTGGCTGCCTTTTACTATTTATACAAAAAAACATCGGTTTCGCTTCGTTTTAGTCTGCCCTGGAATAAGGAGATTAAAAACTTATTGGTGATGATTCTTAACTTATTCGTCAGAACATTGGCCCTTAATGTAGCTTTGAATGTGGCTAGTATTTATGCAACTGCTTACGGAGTAGAATATATGAATGCCTATACAATTACTATCAATATTTGGTTTATTTGTGCTTTTGTAATTGATGGTTACGCAAGCGCTGGAAATATGCTCGCCGGAAAACTATTAGGTGCTAAAGATTATAAGAATCTTGTACATTTAAGTAGAAGATTAACCAAATACGGTTTTGTAGTAGGGTTTTCATTATTCGTTCTTTGTTTAGCGCTCTATTATCCTTTAGGTTGGTTGTATTCCAATGATCAGCTCGTACGAGAAGAGTTTTATAACGTATTCTGGATTGCTATTGCCATGCAGCCTATTTGTGGTGTTTCTTTTGTTTTCGACGGAATGTTTAAGGGTTTAGGACACATGAGTTATCTTCGAAACGTACTTATTTTCTGTACTACATTTGGTTTTATCCCTGTGCTATTAATTGCCGATTATTACAACACGAAACTTTATGGCGTCTGGGCTGCTTTTTTTGTATGGATTATATTAAGAGCCCTTGCACTAATATTTAAATTTAATCGATTGTACGTAAAAAGAACCGTTATTACTTAGAACCTAATTCCAAAAATAGTAGGTGTTTAATCATAATCTGTCATAAAGAAAAGTTCAAACAACTACACACATTCCCCTTTGGCTTCAAAAAAAGAGGGCTACAATTCGTCAAATTTTTGATATGATTTAATCAACTTTGGCAATTCAAAATACAATTCGTCTTTTGTTATAAAATTAGTAATTCCTATCTTTTTTATTTCCTCCTTTTTGGTCACAAAATCATCCATTGAAATCAGGATTATTTTTGTATTGGATTCTGGAAAATATTCTCTGAATAATTTGATGGTTTCAATACCGTCAATTTCAGGCATACTATAATCGACGATCAAAAAATCATATGCCGTAGTTCGGGCTAAAGAAAGCCCTTCTATACCACTTTCACAATCATCAATTAGAACATCACATTCTTGATCTTTGAGTAATATTTTAATGCCTTCTCGAACGATTTTATTATCGTCAATTATGAGTATTTTACTATTTGTAGACTTCATATA
>JABSPN010000171.1 GCA_013214425.1 Flavobacteriaceae bacterium
CATTCTTCCCTCATCCAAGAATGGTCTTACAAAAAGATACCGATATTAAATTGATTAATACTTTGGAGGAAAAACAGCAACTGTTGGAAAAATTTGATCTGGATAACTTTATCGTTATTCCTTTTACAAAAGATTTTTCCAGACTTACCTCTACTGAATTTATTCGTGAAATCCTGATTAACGGACTTAACACAAAAAAATTAGTAATTGGATACGACCATCATTTTGGCAGAAACAGAGAAGGGAATTTTGAACATTTGAAAGAATGTGAAAGTTTATACGATTTTGAAGTTGAAGAGATTCATGCACAAGACATTAATGATGTTACGGTTAGTTCAACAAAAATAAGAAAGGCTTTAAAAAATGGTGATATCCTAACAGCTAATAAATACTTAGGCTACCACTTTATGTTAACTGGAATGGTTGTAGAAGGAAAAAAATTAGGACACACTATTAATTATCCCACAGCAAATATTCATATTGAAGAAGAATATAAAATCATACCTTGCAACGGATCGTATGTAGTAAACTCAGCAATAAACGATCAATTAGTTTATGGTATGATGAACGTAGGATATAACCCAACAGTAAATGGTAAAAACAAAACCATTGAAGTGCATTTTTTTGATTTTAATCAAAATATTTACAATCAAAAAATACAGATAAACTTATTGAAAAGACTAAGAGAGGAACAAAAATTTGATTCTATAGAAGCATTAAAAAAGCAACTAGAAAAAGATAAAAAAAGTTCGCTCGACTATATAAAAGAACTCATCCATGAATAATTTCTTATTCAAACATATAGACAATTCACAATTGATCGTTTTTAGAATGTTCTTCGGCTTTTTTCTAGCAGCCGAAGCCATAGGTGCATGTTTTACTGGATGGATCAAAAGAACACTCATAGACCCAGAGTTCACCTTTAACTTTATTGGACTAGATTTCTTACAACCGCTCCCCGGAAATGGCATGTATATCTATTATATCGTAATGGGGATCTTTGGTTTTTTTGTGATGTTGGGGTATCGATATCGTTTGTCAATGATTGCTTACACCCTTATGTGGTCTGGTGTATACCTCATGCAAAAAGCTTCCTATAACAATCATTACTACTTGTTGATGTTGCTTTGCTTGTTAATGTGCTTTGTTCCTGCACACAAAAACTACAGTTTGGATGTAAAAAGGAATCCTTCTTTAAAAAGTGATTCCATGCCTGCTTGGTGTAAATGGCTTTTTATTATTCAGGTAGCCATTGTCTATACTTATGCTGCTATTGCAAAGATCTACCCAGATTGGTTAGACGCTTCTGTAACAAGAAATCTGATGGCTGGTAAGATCAACTTATACTGTTTTGGTGATTTTTGCTTCGGAAGTCTTTTGCAATACGATTGGTTACATAAAACTCTGGCTTATGCTGGGATTGGGTTTGATCTTTTAATTGTACCCCTGTTCCTTTGGAAGCCAACCAGAAAATTAGCTCTTGGATTATCCTTGATTTTCCATCTTTTTAATGCCTTTGTATTCCAAATAGGGATCTTCCCATTCCTGTCATTATCGTTCGCACTTTTTTTCTATTCTGCGGAAACTGTACAACGAATTTTCTTAAAGAGCAAAGCTTTTTACACCGAAAACAAATTAATCATTCCATCCTATAAAAACATCTTTTTAGTCCTGTTTTTTGGATATTTTCTTATTCAAATAGCGCTTCCATCAAGACATTGGTTTATTAAGGATGATGTCTTATATACAGAAGAAGGACATCGTTTAAGCTGGAGGATGATGCTCCGATCAAAATCAGGTTCTGTTCAATTCAAAGTAGTCGATAAAAAAACTGGCGATATTTCTTATTATAATTATAGAGACAGACTCTCACCCAAACAACAAAAAATCGTGGCCACCAAACCTGATGTCATGTGGCAATTTGTTCAGCGTTTACACAAAGAATTCAAAGCCGAAGGGAAAGATGTTTCCATCTATGCCATTAGGAGTAAAATAAACATTAACGGAAGAGGTTATCAGGATTTTATTGATCCTGAAGTTGATCTTACAGCTGTGAAATGGGACCCTTTTTCTCATAGCGATTGGATATTGCCTTCCGAAGAAAAGGAGAAAGAAGAAAGTCACACGAAGTAATAAAAGTATTTTATTCCTTTTGTTTAGAGTTGAAAGACAGGACATTTTCACCTAAGATTCACTATTTCTAGTTCGATATTCTGTATTCAAAAAGTTTGTCATACTGAGCTTACCGAAGTGTAAAACTTTTTACTTCAGACTAACAACTACTTTCTACTTAATTATTACTTTTGCTTTTCAAATTTATAGTACAATGTTACAAACACAATTTATTAGAGCAAACAGAGACTTTATTGTTGAGCGTTTAAAAGTTAAGAACTTTGACGCATCTTCTATTATTGATGAAGTAATTTCACTTGATGAAACGAGAAGAAGTACTCAAGCTGAATTAGACAATACTTTAGCTTCCTCTAATAAATTATCCAAAGAAATTGGGATACTTTTTAAGAATGGAGAGCAACAAAAAGCCAATATCTTAAAAGAGAAAACAAGTGCTTTAAAGGCAAGTGAAAAAGAATTAAGTGTCAAATTAAGAGAAACTCAGGAGCACTTAAATAATTTATTATACAACATTCCTAATATTCCTAACGCTTTAGTTCCAGCTGGTAATAATGAAGAGGACAATGATGAAGTATTCAAAGAAGGTGATGTTCCCACATTACACGAATGTGCTTTACCACACTGGGAATTAGCAAAAAAATACGATATCATTGATTTTGAACTGGGAAATAAAATAACTGGAGCAGGATTTCCAGTATACAAAGGAAAAGGAGCTCGCTTACAAAGAGCCTTAATTTCTTATTTTCTAGACAAAAATGCAGCTGCGGGTTACTTAGAGGTACAACCTCCTCACTTGGTCAATGAAGCTTCTGGATTTGGAACTGGTCAACTTCCAGATAAAGAAGGTCAGATGTATCATGTAACGGAAGATAATCTTTATTTAATTCCTACTGCTGAAGTGCCGGTAACGAACTTCATGAGAGATGAGTTACTCAACGAAAAAGATTTTCCAATTTGCTATACGGCCTATACGCCATGTTTCAGAAGAGAAGCTGGAAGTTATGGAGCACATGTAAGAGGACTAAACAGATTACACCAATTCGACAAAGTAGAGATTGTAAGATTCGAACATCCAGACAATTCTTACAAGGCTTTAGACGGAATGGTTGAACACGTAAAAAACATACTTAGAGATTTAAAACTTCCTTACAGAATATTAAGATTATGCGGAGGAGATCTAAGCTTCACCTCTGCTTTGACTTATGACTTCGAAGTATTTTCTACCGCTCAAGATCGTTGGTTAGAAATTAGTTCTGTATCCAACTTTGAGAATTATCAGGCGAACAGATTAAAACTTCGTTTTAAAGGGGCTGACGGAAAGAAACAATTGGCGCATACACTTAATGGAAGTGCTTTAGCTTTACCAAGAGTATTAGCTGGAATTTTGGAGAATTACCAAACACCAGAAGGCATTAAAATACCTGATTGTTTAGTTCCATATACTGGCTTTGAGTATATCAACTAAGTTACTCGCCTCAAATTTGTTATCATATTCATAAATTAAGACGTGTTCTTAATCTTTATGGCTATATTTGATTATATGAAGCTAAAACTCTTTGCATTAATCCTATTCTTTACTTTTTCTCTGTTTTCTCAGAACGAGCAAATAGCGAAAGACTTTTTTGAAAAAGGTGATTACCAAAAGGCCTTAGCTTCGTATGAAAAACTTTATAAAAGTCAGCGACGCCTCAATTACTTTATTAAAATTGTTGAATGTCATCAACAGTTAGAACAATTTTCCAAAGCAGAACAATTACTCAATAAAGAACTCAATCGAAGAAACACACAGCCGCAGTTATATGTTGAATTAGGTTATAATTATCAACTTCAAGACATTCTTCCAGAAGCTCAAAAAAATTATAATAGTGCTATTGATCTCATTCAGGTAAATCCTAATTATGCTTTTTCCATTGGTAAAGCTTTTGAAAAATATAATCTTCTAGATTATGCTATAACCACCTACGAAGAAGCAGAAAAACTAAACGAAAGACTTAATTTCAGTTACAATATTGCAAGGATCTACGGAGAACAAGGGAAGATCGAATTGATGTTCTCGAGTTATTTAGACTTAATGGCTTCTAATCCAGGCTATATGGCTGCTTCACATAGAAATATTAGTCAGTACCTCAAAGAAGAACCCAATAACGAAAATAATGTACTCTATAAACGTGCACTGCTCAAAAGGCTTCAGGCAGATCCTAACACCCTTTGGAACGAACAATTGAGCTGGTTATATATTCAGCAAAAAGAATACAAAAAGGCATTCACTCAAGAAAAAGCCATTTATAAAAGAAATCCCGAATCGCTGCAACGCATTATTGATTTATCATTAATCGCCATTGAAAACAAAGCGAATGGGAGTGCATCAGACATCCTAAAATACATTACTGAAACAGCGCAAAATCCTCAAACAAAGTTACTAGCGCATCAGTATCTGTTACAAATAAAAATCAAAACCGCTAGTCGGGAAGAGTATCCAAAGATAACAGCTCAATATGAGCAGCTCCTATTAGAATATCAATCCATTTCAGATATCTACGGACTTTCAATAGACTATGCGCATTTTGTGGCATTTTACAATAATGATTCCGAAAAAGGAATCAGCATTTTAAAAAATCAATTGGAAGAACCTTTAGCTGAATTTCAAAAGGCTTCAGTAAAAATGAAGCTTGCCGATATTCTAGTTCTAGAGAAGAAATTCAATCAAGCTTTAATTTATTATTCTCAAATTCAAACAAAATTAAAGAATAGCGAAATTGCACAACAAGCTCGTTTTAACGTTGCCAAAACTAGTTACTATAAAGGAGATTTTAACTGGGCCATTCAGCAAACAACTGTTTTAAAATCTTCTACTTCCCAGTTAATTGCCAATGACGCGATGGAATTACATTTGCTTATTCGCGATAATTCTTTGGAAGATTCGACTCAAACCGCTCTTAAAAAATATGCGAACGCAGATTTATTAGCCTTTCAAAATAATACAACTAAAGCGATCAAAATTCTGGATGATATACTAGCCAATCACAAAGGAGAAAAAATTGAAGATGAAGCTTTGTTTAAACAAGCTAAACTCTTTGAAAAACAACAAAATTATATCAGAGCTTCTGAAAACTATTTAAAGATTATAGAGTTTTACAAAGACGATTTTCTTATAGATGATGCCTTATACTATGTCTCATTAATCTATGCTGAACAATTGAACAAACCAGAACTCGCTAAACAGTTTTTGGAAGATATTGTATTCAATCATGCCGACAGTATTCATTATGTAGAAGCACGGAAAAAATACAGATCATTGAGAGGAGATGCTATAGAATAACCAAAATACTAAAACGACTTACATGTACATATATAACGTAACTATTAATGTAGAAGATAACATTCATGAAGAATGGTTAGAATGGATTAAACCTCACATAAAAGAAGTTATCGCAACTGGAAAATTCACCAAAGCAAAAATGACTCAAGTATTAGTAGATGAGGAAATGGGAGGCACTACCTACTCTATTCAATACACCTCTCCTTCCAGAGAGTTATTGGATCGTTATTATGAAGAAGATGCCCCCAAACTAAGAACTGACGGATTAGCTAGATTCGATAATAAAATGCTAGCTTTTAGAACAGAATTAAAAGTCATCGAAGAATTTTAGTCTATGGAAAAATCTTTCAAACCCAATAACCTTTACTTACTAAAGACTATTGGTTTAGTCTTGGCCACTTTAGCTGGTTTTACCTTTATCTATACTTTTTATTCATTAATGACGGCTAATTTGCATCGAATAGTAGTCATCTTAATCAATATCTTTTTTGGTATTTTATTTCTTATTGCTATTCTTTTTATTATCCTGAATATTTTAAGAGGAAAACCAACCTTGTCGATAAGTGAAGAGTATATCAAAATCAAATACAGAAAAATCTTGTTCTCAGATATTAAAGAATATAGACCTTCAAAAGGAGGTAGTGAACCCGAAATCATTACGAAAGACAATCAATCTTTCACACTTGAACTCTCCTGGTTTACCAAATCTGATAGAAAGGAAATTGAAGATCATTTAATCAAACATCTGTAATGTCTGTAAAAGCAAAAAAACATTTGGGACAGCACTTTTTGAATGATGAAAACATCGCTCAAAAAATAGCCGATTCTCTATTATTAAACGGCTATAAAGATGTGCTGGAAATTGGCCCAGGAATGGGTGTACTCACTAAATATTTGCTTGAAAAAGACATCGATCTAACCGTTATAGAATTAGATTCAGAGTCTGTAGAATATTTACAAACCAACTATTTAAACAAGAAGTTCACTATTCTAAATGAAGACTTTTTAAAATACGATATTAAAAGTGTTTTTCAGGATAGACCTTTCTCTATAATAGGAAACTTCCCATATAATATTTCCAGTCAGATCTTATTCAAAACTTTAGAGTTACGAGATCAGATCCCTGAATTCTCCGGAATGTTTCAAAAAGAAGTTGCAAAGCGAATTTGCGAAGGACCCGGAAGTAAAATTTACGGAGTAACTAGTGTGCTAACGCAGGCCTTTT
>JABSPN010000172.1 GCA_013214425.1 Flavobacteriaceae bacterium
TTTTAAGTTTTTGGCGATCTAATATACATATTTTTTGGTATTGATTAATATGGTTACATTTGTCAAAATCCTAAAAAATCCAATAGATGAAACTAAAAAGAAACCTCCCTGTGGCTTTAGCAGTTACGATGAGCTTTTCTTGTAAGCAAGAGCCTAGAGCGCCTGAAAACGCTGAGGTAGAAGAAGTGGCAGATCAAGCAGCCGATACCGATTTTGATTATGTAGTCGATCAATTTGCTGACTTGAAAATATTAAGATACCAAATTCCAGGGTTTAACGAATTAACATTAAATGAAAAGAAACTTGTTTATTATTTAACGCAGGCAGGTTTAGCAGGTCGTGATATTATGTGGGATCAAAACTACCGTCATAATCTAAAAATCAGAAAAGCCTTAGAGAATATCTATACGAATTTTAATGGTGATAAGAATTCTGATGATTGGAAGAACTTTGAAACCTATTTAAAGCGTGTTTGGTTTTCTAACGGAATACACCACCACTATTCAACAGCTAAAATCAAAGCTGATTTTTCTCAAGCATATTTAGAGACTCTATTAAAAGATACGAATACTAAATTAGCTACTGAAGCCCTTGCGGTAATTTTTAATACTGCTGATGTAAAGAAAGTAAACAAGGCTGATGGTGTAGATATCGTATTAGAATCTGCGATTAATTTCTACGGTCCGGATGTAACCACTGCTGATGCTGAAGCCTATTACAATGCGATTAAAGTAAGCGATTCGACACCAATCGAAAAAGGGTTGAATTCGAAGCTGGTAAAAGAAAACGGAAAGTTAGTAGAGAAAGTATACAAATCAGGAGGAATGTACGGTGCTGCAATCGATCAGATTATTGGTTGGTTAGAAAAAGCACAAGGTGTAGCAGAAAATGATAATCAGGCGAAAGCTTTAGGTTTACTAATTGAGTATTACAAAACAGGAGATTTAAATACTTGGGATGAGTACTGTATTGCCTGGGTAAATTCTACGGAGGGAAATATCGATTGGATCAATGGATTTATCGAAGTATATAACGATCCAAAAGGATATAAAGGTTCTTACGAAACTGTCGTTGAGCTGAAAGATTTTGATATGTCTAAGAAAATGGCTGTATTAACTGATAACGCTCAGTGGTTTGAAGATAACTCAACTTTGATGGATGCGCATAAGAAAAAGAATGTAGTTGGAGTATCGTATAAAACAGTAAATGTTGCTGGTGAGGCAGGAGATGCTTCTCCAAGTACACCAATCGGTGTCAACTTACCAAACAACAACTGGATTCGTCAAACGCATGGAAGTAAGTCAGTTTCATTAGGAAATATTATTGGAGCCTATAATAACGCTGGTGGTGGCGGAAGATTAAAAGAGTTCGCTCACGATGCAGAAGAAATTGAATTAGAAGAGCAATACGGTAAGCAAGCTGATAAATTACATACAGCATTACATGAGGTAATCGGACATGCTTCTGGGCAAATCAACCCCGGAGTAGGAACACCAAAAGAAACATTAAAGAGCTATAAATCGACTATCGAAGAAGGGAGAGCCGACTTAGTTGGATTGTATTACTTATACAATTCTAAGATTCAGGAATTGGGGTTAGTAGACAACTGGGAAGCTATCGGAAAAGCAGCGTATGACGGTTATATCAGAAACGGATTAATGACTCAGTTAGTACGTTTAGAATTAGGAGATGATGTAGAAGAAGACCACATGCGTAACAGACAATGGGTATCTGCTTGGGCTTTCGAGCAAGGAGCAAAAGACAATGTTATAGAGAAAGTAGTTAGAGATGGAAAGACATATTATAACGTTAACGATTATGTGAAGTTACGAGAGATCTTCGGAATGTTATTAAGAGAAACGCAACGTATCACTTCAGAAGGAGATTTTGAGGCGGCTAAAGCATTAGTAGAAAACTACGGAGTAAAAGTGGATCAGGCTATTCACAAAGAAGTATTAGAGCGTAACAGCAAATTTAAAGCTGCGCCTTATTCAGGATTTGTAAATCCGGTATTAGTTCCTGAAACGGATGCAAATGGTGAAATTACAGATATTAAAATCACACAACCAAATTCATTCGAAGAACAAATGTTAGAGTATGCGAACAAGTATAGTTTTTTGCCTTTAGAGAATTAGAATTGGGAAATAAATAGAATTGGAAAACCCCGCTCAATGAGCGGGGTTTTTTATTTTATATAAACTTCAACCCTAAAATTAGCCCAATAAAGACCAAGAATCCAATTAGAATCCAGAGCCAACCCTTGTAGAATTTTTTATGAAGTGGGATGTCTTTACGGTAAGTCCAGACCAAAAAAAATGCGAAAACAATGACGAATAAAATGGCGAAATATTTTTGACCTTCACTAAACATATATTGTGTATTTTTATGCGAAATTAAGCAATAGAAATTACAAATTACCAAGAAGCATGAAAAAACAGATAGACGCCGTTAAAGAATTTCATACCGCATTTAAAATTGGATACAGAGAAACTCCAAAAGCCGATTTGGGTACCGACAAAAACACCCTTCGTTTTAATTTGATGAAAGAAGAAAACGAAGAGTATTATGAAGCCGCAAAGAATAACGATATGGTTGAAGTCGCCGATGCTTTAGGTGACATGCTATATATCCTATGTGGAACCATCATTGAACACGGAATGCAACATAAGATCGAAGAGGTATTTGATGAAATTCAAAGAAGTAATATGAGTAAACTAGGTGAAGATGGACAACCAATCTACCGCGAAGACGGAAAAGTACTAAAAGGTCCAAATTACTTTAAACCAGACATCGCCGAGATCATATCTTAATATATCTTAATCTTTCCTTCTTGGGGGAAACACAGAGGCTGTTGTCAAGATCTCGACTGTTCTTACGCTGTAAAGCTTCAGCGACACATGACGCACGATATGACAAGGCAGAACGACAAAAGAACCTATAAAAATAAAAGCAACTCATTGAGTTGCTTTTATTTTTATAGGTTCACCAAATTTTCTCCCTTGAGTGATATACAGAGTGTGTTATTTTCTATCTACTTTATAACGCCATTCAAACGGATCTTCAGCAGCGTTATATTGAATATCTAATAATTGATTCTTAAGTTTTATTGAATAAGGTTCTTCCAGTTTTGGTAAGTCATAGTGATAATCCATATGCCCAATACCTGTGATCGGAACGACAACAGCAGCGGTACCTGTACCAAAGACCTCCATCAAACGTTCATCGCGAGAAGCACTAATGACTTCATCAACACCAACCTTGCGTACATCTACATGAAGTCCGTCACGTTCTGCCAACTTGATGATACTCTTTCTGGTTACCCCGTCTAAGATTCTATCATCTGTTGGAGCAGTTAATAAAGTATCTCCAATTCTGAAGAATACATTCATGGTTCCAGCCTCCTCTAAATACTCATGCGTAGAGTTTGTCCAGATAATTTGCTGATATCCTTCCTCTTTCACCTTATTGGTAGGGTGGAAAGAAGCCGCATAATTACCAGCAGCCTTTGTTGCACCAACACCGCCATTAGCAGCTCTTGAGTAGTAATCAGAGATTTTTACTTTTACTTCACCACCTTTGTAGTAAGCCTGTACAGGAGTACAAATAATCATAAACTTATATTCAGTTGCAGGCGCAGCAGAAACACCAGCTTCAGAAGCAAAAATAAAGGGTCTTATATATAATGAGTTTCCTCTTCCTGGAACTACCCAATCTCGATCTATATCGATTAAGGTTTCCAAACCTTCCATAAAGTATTCTTTCGGAAATTCTGGCATTGCCAATCTTCTTGAAGAAAAGTTAATACGTCTCCAGTTCTCTTCAGGTCTAAATAACCACACGTCACCTTGCTCATCTTTGTAAGCCTTCATCCCTTCAAATGCAGCTTGTCCATAGTGAAAAACACGAGCCGATGGTTCCATCATAATCGGTTGATAAGGAACGATCTCTGGAGTTTGCCATGCACCGTCCTTATAATCGCAGACAAACATGTGGTCTGTATATAAAGTTCCGAATGTGATATTATCCAGGTCAATTTTTCCTAATCTTGACTCTTCAACTCTTGTTATTTTTAAGTTTGAATACATAGCGTAGTAACTGTTTTTTTGGAGATTGCGAATTTACTTAAATATTAGTTTTTTAACTAACAATTAATAGTTAATTTTAACATCTGATAAATCAGTCGAAGTTTTACAATTTAATTACAAATAAATGAGAGTTTTAGGAATATTATTATTAGTTTTTTGTCTAACGATTTCATGTAAGAAAGATGAAAAACAAGAAGTTATTGTAGAAGAAACAGTTGAGGCTAAGCCAACTCTAGAGTTTATTGGTACTCAATTTGAAATCAAAAGAGAGAAATCTTTAGCGACAATCAAAGATGAGTATGCAGCTTTGAAACCTTTAGATACCAATTATGTTGCGTTTAAAGCTAATGTAAATAGCGTATGTCAGAAAAAAGGATGTTGGATGCGTTTGGCCTTAGATGATGAAAAAGAAATTTTCGTAAAATTCAAGGACTACGGATTCTTTATGCCTAAAAATTTAGAGGGGGAAGTAATGGTAAATGGTTATGCTTTTGTTGAAGAGACTTCTGTAGAAGATCTAAAGCATTTTGCTGAAGATGCTGGGAAATCTGAAGAAGAAATTGCAGCTATTACTGAACCTGAATTAACGTATTCTTTTATCGCCGACGGAGTGATGATTGAAAAATAGTGAAGCGAGAAATCATCATAACTGGTGATGGTTCAACCACCATTCATCTTCCAGATTGGAATGAACAATATCATTCCAAACACGGGGCCATTCAAGAGGCTTACCATGTATTTATTCGGAAAGGACTAGATCTTTTCCAGGGTGAAGTCAGTATTTTGGAAATAGGCTTCGGAACAGGTCTCAACGCTTTTATCACATTTTTAGAAACAATAAGAAGGAAGCTCAACATTCGTTATACGGGTGTTGAAGCTTATCCTGTTGCTTCGGAAGAAGTTGCGAAACTCAATTATGTTGCTGAACTTAAAGCTGAGGACTTTCAGGAATATTTTGACAAAATCCATCGGGGCAATTGGGATCAAGAGTTAAAAGTTTCAGATAATTTTCAGCTTATCAAACAGGAAAAGTTTTTTAAAGAGATTGCTGATTCTGAAGCTCATGATTTAATCTATTTTGATGCCTTCGGACCAAGAGTTCAGCCAGAACTATGGACTGAAGAGATTTTCCAAATGATGTTTAATTCCCTAAATGCAAATGGAGTTCTAGTAACTTACTCGGCCAAAGGAAGCGTAAGACGCGCTATGGAGTCGGTTGGGTTTTCAGTAGAACGATTAGAAGGTCCGCCAGGAAAGCGAGAAATGTTAAGAGCCACCAAAGGTAGTTTTTATGAAGTAGGGAGTTAAGAAGTTAATGAGTAAGAAGTAAAACATCATTTCTTGTATGCTACCAAGAAAGTACTGTAGTATGTATCAAGAGAGAACTTGATTTATTAAAGATATTATGACCATATTAATCACAGGTGCCACAGGATTGGTAGGAAAAGCATTAGTAAGCTCCTTATTGGAGAAAGGACACACCATTCATTATCTCACTACTTCTAAGCACAAAATTAAAACAGAAGAGCACTTGAAAGGCTTTTACTGGAATCCAGTAAAAGAAGAGATAAATGACAATTGTATAGATGGAGTTGAAATCATTATTCATTTGGCAGGAGCAAACGTTTCTAAAAGATGGACTAGAAAATATAAACAAGAAATCTGGGACAGTAGAACCTTGTCTACTCAGCTTCTCGTTAAATTGTTGAAACTTTCTTGTCATAAAGTAAAGCATTTAGTGAATGCAAGTGCAATAGGTATTTACAAAGATTCTCTTACCGAAATTTATTCAGAAGAAAGTACTGTATATAGTACGAGCTTTTTAGGTAGGGTAGTACAAGCATGGGAAGAAGCTACAGAAGCTGTTTCAAATTTGTCTATCCCCGTAAGTAAAATGAGAATAGGAATTGTTTTATCTGAAGACGGTGGAGCACTACAAAAAATGAGTCAACCCATTAAAATGGGATTAGGCGCTAAGTTTGGTCATGGTAAACAATGGCAAAGTTGGATACATATAGACGATTTAGTGAATAGTATTCTTTATGTCATAGAAAACAAGTTAGATGGGACTATTAATGCTGTAGCTCCCAATCCGGTAACCAATCAAGAACTCACCAAAGCCATAGCTAAACATTATAAAAAGCCTTTGTTTTTACCAGGAGTCCCTAAGTTTATGATGCAACTTATTTTAGGGGAAATGCATACGATTCTTTTTGAAAGTCAGAAGGTCAGCCCAGAAAGACTTAAAGATTCAGGATTTAAATTTCGATATAACTTTATTCAGGACATTTTTGAGTAAATAATATTGAACAGATTCTGAAACAAGTTTAGAATGATGAATCTTTAAATTCCAAAATTCCAAAATTCCAAAATTCCAAAATTCCAAAATTCCAAAATTCCAACATTACAAAATAAAATGTGACATTTTGACAATTATATGAGAAATGGCAGTACTTTTGCCAACTTATTTAATGATTGAAATTTTTCTGAAAAATGAGTAAAAAGAAAAAAGAAAAGGTGAAAAATCAAGTAGACGAAACTACAACTGAAACATTAGATCAGGAAGCGCAGCAAACTGTTACTGAAGATCG